>JAATGD010000130.1 GCA_015654965.1 Hyphomicrobiales bacterium | reverse complement strand
GGCATGACCTGGAGCCATCCACGCGGCTATGATCCGATGGTTGCAGGGGCCGAACAATGGTTGCAGGATAATGGCGTCGAGATCGAGTGGGAAAAGCGCTCGCTTCAGGATTTTGAGACTTATCCTGTTGAGGAACTGGCGCGCAATTTCGATATGATCGTGATTGATCATCCGCATGTGGGGCAAATTACCAAGGAAAATTGCCTGCTGCCGCTTGATGTGGCCGGACGCGAAACAGAACTTGCGGCGCTTGCCGATGGGTCGGTGGGTAAGTCGTTTCCGAGCTATAACTGGCAGGGGCGGCAATGGGCATTTCCTCTGGATGCTGCAACGCAGGTTCAGGCATGGCGTCCTGATCTGATGGACAAGCCGGCAACCTCGTGGGGCGAAGTGCTGCGGCTTGCACGCGCCGGAAAAGTGCTGTTGCCACTGCGTTCGCCGCATTCGCTGATGAGTTTTTATACACTTGTCGCCAATGGCGGAACGCCTTGCTCCGTGGAAGGCGAGCTGATTTCTGTTGAGGATGGCGTTATTGCATTCGAGCAGTTGCGCGAGATTGCTTCGCTGGTTGCGCCTGAATGTTTTGGCATGGACCCGATTGCTGTGTTTGAGGAAATGGCGAAGCCCGATTCCGAGATAGCCTGCTCACCGCTGATCTATGGCTATGTGAATTATGCGATGCCAGGATTCCGGGAATGTCTGATCCGCTTTTCCGATATTCCATCGGGTGCGGCGGGTGTCGCGGGTTCGGCTCTCGGCGGTACAGGTATCGCTGTTTCAGCCTTCAGCAAGCATCCAGATGCAGCCATCGATTTTGCTTATTGGATTGCAAGCGGTGATGTGCAGAAGGGACTTTATGCGGCCTCCAACGGACAGCCGGGGCATGCGAGTGCCTGGGAAGACGACCGTGTGAATACAGCCGCGTCAGACTTTTATCGCGATACGCGGGAAACGCTTGAAGGCGCATGGGTGCGTCCGCGTCACGATGGCTATATGCCATTTCAGGAAGCGGCATCCGAGCGCATTAACAAGGGCTTATTGGAAAATGAGAAGGCGGAAGATGTTGTCGCCGGTCTCAATCGGCTTTTCAGCGAAAGCTTTTAATTAAAAATAACAGGCTGGCGGTTTGTCGCCAGCCTTATGAATTTTACAGTTTCCAGAGGCGCGTTGCATTCTCAGAAAGCAGCAGCGCTTTTTCGTCTTCGCTGCACCCTTCAAGAAGCGCATGGGTTGTGGCAACCCATGTTGAAAGCCCGGCGTCGACATTGCTCGCTAAGGTGCAGACCGGCCAGTCACTTCCCCAGACAATGCGTTCCCATCCGAATGACTGAATGACATCCTCCACATAGGGGCGCAGGGTTTCTACGGTCCAGTTTGCGGAGTCCGCATAAGCCACTACGCCTGAAATTTTGGCGACCACATTGTCGCGCTGCGCAATCTCAGTAATTCCCTTCTGCCAGACGTCCAATGCACCTTATTTGATGTCCGGCACACCGCAATGGTCGAGTACGAATTGCGCATCTGTTGCGAGGTCGGCGAGAGCCACGGCTTTGTCGATTTGATGCGGCAAAGTGCAGAGATCAAATGTCAGGCTGGTGCCTTCCAAGCGCCTGATATTTTCGCGGAACAAAGGCTTTTCCGACAAATCGTCAGGCACGACATGCAACACGCGCCGAAAACCTTTCACGAAAGGATTGCCAAGCTGCTGTTCCAGATATTCGGCAAATTCCGGTTCTTCAGGGCGGCAGGACGCGATTGCGCCCTTAATATAGCCATTATGTCGCCGCGAGATTGCCTCAATGTAAGCAGTCTCGGCCACAATTTGAGCCGGTAAAACGTCCACTTCCATGTGCATTGCTGCTGTAATGCCGCAGCGTTTGGCCTGCTTCTGATAGGTCTCAAACAGAAAGTTGCGGTTCAAGGCTGGTACTGCTCACAGCCATGGATAATTTAACGCGCTTTTGTCGATCAGATGCAGATGGGTATCGATAATCATGAAAACTCTCCTCCTATGTCATACTTTCAAAAAAGAAGAGAGTTTTCAAATAAGAATTATCGCAGTGAACTATTCTGTTGTGCCGATATCAGAACCAACTAGTTTGGACAGGTCCTTTACCGTATTCTGCAGCAGCGTAATCGTATGAGTAATGTCTGGTGCAGGGGCAGAATTGACGAGCGTCACATAGGGGCAGGTGAGTGCAGCTATGCAGGCACCATCAGGACCGAGAATCGGTGCGGAAAGATTGTAAACGCCTGCGACCTGCGCACTCGGCATCATCTCATAGCCGCGCTCTCTGATCTGGTCGAGCCGCTCGTAGAAGCTTTCATCCAGCCGCACTGTGTCGCTATCCTTGACATATTCGGCGATCATCATCTTGCGCTCTTCAGG
>JAATGD010000205.1 GCA_015654965.1 Hyphomicrobiales bacterium | reverse complement strand
TGGGTTGTGCGCAAGCCGACCAAGGATGGTCACGTCACATCGCTTGAAGCCTATGACACGCATGGCGAAATGATCGTGCAGTTCTTTGGCGAGCGCAATGAAGGTGAAGCGGAGCTGGCCGACTGGCGTATGATTGCAGAAAACCTGCCGCGCCTGCCGCAGTCGAGCGCCGCATAAGGATCATGAAAATGTTGATGATTGCAGGACGCATGATGCGTTTTGCCGCCTTTGCGGCATTGGGACTTTCGCTTGGAACAGGGCTGGCACGGGCAGAAGTCGTCGAACGTCTTCCCGATACGTCACGCGTTGTTTCCGTTGGTGGCGCGGTCACCGAGATCATTTATGCATTGGGCGCGGAAAAAATGCTTGTGGCACGCGATACCACGAGTATGTATCCCGCGGCCACCAAATCGCTGCCAGATGTTGGTTATATGCGACAGCTTGCGCCGGAAGGTGTGTTGTCGGTCAATCCGAGCGGTATTTTGCTGATTGAAGGCAGTGGCCCGCCCGATACGCTGGAAGTGCTCAAGAAAGCCACGGTGCCAATGGTCATTGTACCGGAAAAATTCAGCCATGCAGGCGTTGTCGCCAAGATAGAGGCGGTGGGCAAGGCTATCGGTCTTGAAGACAAGGCCAAGGCGCTGGCGGCTGATGTTTCGCGTGATCTCGATGCGGTGGAAAAGCTTGCAGCCAGTCACAAGCAGCGCAGGCGGGTGCTTTTCATTTTGTCCGCGGCAGGCGGAAGACTGAATGTTTCCGGCACCGGTACGGCCGCTGACGGGATAATCCGTATGGCTGGCGGTGAAAATGTCATCACTGAGTATGCTGGTTACAAGCAGCTGACAGATGAAGCCATCCAGAAAGCGGCACCCGAAGTCATTTTGATGATGAATAATGGTGGCGATCATTCTGCTGGCGATGAACTCCTCAAAAATCCGTTGATTGCCGCGACACCAGCCGGACAGACCAAAAGTCTCGTCAGGATGGATGGGCTTTATTTACTGGGTTTTGGTCCGCGCACTGGCGCTGCCGTTCGTGAACTGGCTGCCAAATTCTACGGCACCCAGACCGGGCATTGAAGGATTTCAAGCATGTCCAGCATGTCCAGCCATATGGGCGTGGCCAGTCAACAGGGGCTTGCCATGGAACCTGAAGCCAGCAAAAGTGATCCATCTGATAAAACGGGTGATCGGGCACATCGGGCAAGAGTGACTATAGTCATTCTTGCCGTGGCTTTGATTATAACAGCCTTGTTCAGCCTGACTGCCGGTGCGTCGGATGCGTCTGTGATGGCGCTGCTACGCGGGGTCTTTTCGGGTGAAGGGATCGACTCTTTTCGCCGCGATCATCTCATCATCATGGAAATCCGGCTGCCACGCATCATCCTAGGCATGTTGATCGGGGCAGGGCTTGCCGTATCGGGTGCGGTCATGCAGGGACTGTTTCGCAATCCGCTTGCCGATCCGGGGCTTGTCGGTGTCGCCTCAGGGGCAAGCCTTGGTGCCGTGTCGATGATCGTCCTGGGAACCGGGGTTCTTGCGCCCATTATCACACTGCTTGGGCTTTATGCTCTTCCTCTGGCTGCCTTTTTCGGCGGGCTTGCAACAACGCTTCTGCTTTATCGTGTTGCAACACGGCGCGGACGCACCTCCGTTGCAACCATGCTTCTGGCAGGCATTGCACTGGCAGCGTTGGCAGGTGCAGGAACCGGCGTTCTGATCTATCTGGCCGATGATCGTCAATTGCGGGATCTGACATTCTGGGGGCTTGGTTCGCTGGCGGGCGCTACATGGACTAAAATTCTTGCCGCCGGCCCCATTATTACGGTCGTGCTGATTGCCGCACCTCTTCTGGCGCGGGGGCTGAACGCGCTGGCGCTTGGGGAGGCCGCCGCTGGACATTTAGGCATTCAGGTGCAGCGTATCAAGAATATTGCTATTCTTACGGTTGCGGCCGCCACTGGTGCGACGGTTGCGGCGGCAGGCGGTATCGGCTTTATCGGTATTGTCGTACCGCATATGCTACGTCTGAGCATCGGACCTGATCATCGTTACCTTTTGTCTGCATCCGCATTGCTTGGCGCAATCCTGCTCCTGCTAGCCGATGCTGTCAGCCGCACCATCGTTGCGCCTGCGGAACTTCCGATCGGCATTATTACCGCGATTTGTGGCGCGCCCTTCTTCCTCTGGATATTGCTGCGCCAGCGCGGCCTTCTTGATCTGTGAGGCCGATATGATCGAAACCAAAGCCTTGAGCGTCAGCCTTTCCGGGAAAACGATTATCGACAAAGTCGATTTTACAGCGCGTCCGGGTGAAGTGACGGCCATTGTCGGTCCCAACGGATCGGGAAAAACCACATTATTGCGCGCCCTTTCGGGCGATATTGCCTTTTCAGGCGAAGCTTTGCTGGATGGGCGTGCATTTGCAGCGATAAAACCATGGCAAATGGCAGCGCGGCGTGCCGTGCTGCCACAAGCCAGCGCCTTGTCTTTTCCTTTCACCGTGCGCGAAATCGTAGGCCTTGGTCTGACGGGCGGCTATAGCGGCGTCTCGAAGGCGCAAGAGCGCAACTTGCCGGATCTGGCCTTGCAGAAAGTCGATCTCGATGGCTTTGGCCACAGGCTTTATCAGGAACTTTCCGGCGGCGAGCAGCAACGTGTCCAGCTTGCCCGCGTCCTGTGTCAGGTCTGGGAGCCGGTTGTCGATGATGCGCCGCGTTATCTGTTTCTTGATGAGCCTATCTCCAGCCTCGATATCCGCCATCAGATCATTGTCATGGAAATCGCCCGCGACTTTGCCGCAAAAGGTGGGGGCGTGATCGCAATCCTGCACGATCTCAATCTGACGGCCATGTTCGCCGATCAGATTGCGGTCATGTGGAAGGGCAGGCTCGATACGATTGCCCCGCCACAGCAGGCTTTGACGGACGAGAGGCTTGAGCGGGTTTATGAATGCAGCCTGCGGGTCGGCGTGCCGCCAGCGCAAAACATTCCATTTGTCCTGCCGCAATCGGCTTACAGGACAGCTGCTGAATAATTGCGCTGTCAAAGGAATGAAGGGGTTAGCTCTTCAAGCTTTCCGATAGATGTCCACGAACGCTCAGTAAATCCGAGCGTAATTTCTGCAAGTCATCCACCGGGCTTCCGAGCGCGCAGACGATCTGCTCCGGTATGGCTTCTGCGGCTTCTCGCAAGGCCTTGCCTTCATCGCTGAGCGTAATACGCACCTGCCGCTCATCCTGTGGATCGCGGTTTCGCAGAATGCGGCCTGCTTTTTCAAGCCGCTTGAGAAGCGGTGTCAGGGTGCCTGAATCAAGGTTCAGTTTTGCACCAATTTCCGATACCGTCTGATCGTCTTTTTCCCATAGAACCAGCATGACCAGAAATTGCGGATAGGTGAGGTCGAGCTGGCTCAGGATTGGCTGATAGGCACGCGTCAAGGCATTCGCGGTCGAATAGATCGCAAAACAGACCATATTGGATAGTTTGAGAAGGGAATCCTGTCGCACGGCTGCCTTTCCTGATGGCAAGTTGGAAATCTGGTTCTTCTTATATGGTATACACAATTCCATTGTGCATCACTTAATCGTGTAAAAATATTTTTTATAATTAGATTGTGCGCAATCTAATTATCTGCAATCTTGGTGAGGACAGATACAAACCAGCAAGGAGATAGCAGTATGCCTATTCTTTATACCGCACAGTCAACAGCGACCGGTGGCCGTACAGGCAGCGCCAAGACCGCTGACGGACGCCTCAGCGTTATTCTCGACACGCCCAAGGAACTTGGTGGATCAGGTGGGGAGGGCACCAATCCCGAACAGCTTTTTGCTTCCGGTTATGCTGCCTGCTTCCTTGGTGCATTGAAATTCGTTGCAGCCAAGCAAAAAGTGTCCGTTGCGCCGGAAAGCACCGTGACGGCAACGGTCGGCATTGGCCCACGTGAAGACGGCGGCGGTTTTGGCCTTGATGTCGCGCTGGAAATCGCGCTTCCCGGTATCGATAAAGCCAAAGCTCAGGAGCTTGTCGAAGCTGCTCACATCGTCTGCCCATATTCGCACGCGACACGCGGTAATATCGATGTGCGCCTGAGCGTCGCTTAGAGCATTTCCAGCAAAAGTGCGTAGCGGTTTTGCGTAAGATAATGCGTAAAAATAAATACTTAGAGCGCGTCACGAAAAGTGTGAAACGGTTTTCGGACAAGATGCGCGTTAAAACAAATATTGAGAGCGCCGATTTGATCCAATCAGATCGAAACGCGCTCTAAGTGAAAAGCGCCCGATAAGGGCGCTTTTTCATTTTAGGTTTTGAATATATTCAGCCCTTCAAGAGCATGCTCCACCTGCTTCCGCACTTCTGGAGAGAGTGGCAGGATTGGACGGGGCGGCTGGATTTTTGCCTGATCAAGCAAATCCGCGATCACATACATGACGCGGAAGCTGCCATGACTTTTGAATAGCTCCCAGAGAGTCTGAAAAGCCATATTGATATGGTGAGCTTCTGCCTGGTTTCCGGTTTTCGCTGCACGGGTCAGAGCCAGCGCTGGCGCAGGCAACAGGCCCGCAATCACGCTATACCAGCAATCGCATCCGGACAGAAGCGCATCGGCGGCACCCCAGTCGCCACTATAGCCGATGGAAAATCCATCCGGCACATTTGCGCGCAAATGTGATAATTCATCTGCAAAATCGCCATGTGCCGGTAGCGGCATTTTGATGGCTTTGATATTTTGCAACTGCGCCAGCCGGATAATCAGTTCATGACTGAAGACAAATTTGGTCGTACCGGGATTGTTATAGATGCAAAGCGGCAGATCGGTCGTTTCAGCGACGGTTTTAAAGTGCTGATACACTTCTTCATCGGTGAGCGGCGTGTAGGACACCGGAGCCAATAGAACCCCGTCTGCGCCAGCCTTTTTCGCATCACGCGCAAGTGCCTGGACATCGTCGGTGCGAAGCGCGCCAATACCGACAATGACGGGTATTTTCCCGCTCATAGCTTCTGTTGCAATTTCGATTGCACGCAATCTTTGCGAAGGCGAAAGAAATGCATAACCGCCGGTGCTGCCTAAAAGACCGATGGAATCGACACCCGTTCGCTGAATGCGTTCAAGGAAATGGACGAGAAGCGCCGCATCGATATTGCCCGAAGCATCGGTCGGCGTGAGTGGAAAAGCAGAAAGCCCGTGAAAGAGTGTCATGATGATCGTTCCACTTATTGCATTAGAAGAACCCTATATCACTCTTGAAATGCAATGGCTTTAGCAGTCTTTTGAAACTACCTGAAAGCAAGCGGGAACATGACGCCGTTCTTTATTCCGCATCTGCCTCGATATTTTCCATATCTTCGTCCGAGAGGCCAAAATGATGGCCGATTTCATGAATGAGTACATGGGTGATGATGTCACCCAGCGTTTCTTCATGCTCTGCCCAATAATCGAGAATGGCACGGCGGAAAAGTGTGATCCGGTTCGGCCTGTCGCCCGTTTGCAAGCTGAAACGTTCGCCGATGCCTACACCTTCAAACAGACCGAGAAGATCAAAGGGCGTTTCCAGCCCCATATCCTCAATGATCTGCTCTTCGGGAAAATCTGAAATCTGCACGATGATGTCGCCGCAAAGGCTACGAAATTCCTGCGGCAGATGCGCAAGCGCTTCAATCGCAATGGATTCGACTTCATCGAGCGAAGGTGAGAGGCGCGTTGCCCATTCACCGCTTTGATCTTCTCTGGCCATATGAGCCAATCGTGTCCTATTCAATGGTCACGCTACCGGACTCTTCAACATGATCAAACCTCTTTTCAATCATGCCCAGGGACGCAATTCGGCGCGCTTTGCCTCGAATGCATCGATATTACCGGCTTTTTCCATTGTCAGGCCGATATCATCAAGACCGTTCAACAGGCAGTGACGCTTGAAATCATCGACATCAAACGTAATGGTACCGCCATCGGGACCATGGATTTGCTGCGTTTCCAGATCGACGGTGAGCGTGGCATTGGCACCGCGTGAGGCGTCATCCATCAGCTTGTCGAGATCTTCTTGACTGACCTTGATCGGCAGAATGCCGTTCTTGAAGCAATTATTATAGAAGATATCGGCGAATGACGTGGAAATCACGC
>JAATGD010000128.1 GCA_015654965.1 Hyphomicrobiales bacterium | reverse complement strand
TGCGTCCAGTGACCGCTTTTGCCGGTGAAAATCAGCCATGGCGGCAACCCTTCGAGATAAAGATTGGCGGCGCGTTCGGCGACACGAAGGTCATAACTGCCAAGGCCTATGATCACATCGCAGGCGTGAAGCGGATCATAGATGCAATGGTAATCCCACAGCATTTTGGCGGCGGTAAGAATGGATGGGTTCATGTAAAATCTATAGCCTGTAATGCGCTGCCATTGCGCTTCAGCCATGCCTTGCAGCGTTCGGTATCGGGGCAAAGTTCATGGCAGAGTTTCCAGAATTTCGGCCCGTGATTCATCTCGATCAGATGCGCGACTTCATGGGCGACGAGATAATTGATGACGGGCGGCGGTGCCATGCCGATGCGCCATGAAAAGGAAAGAACACCATCCGAGGTACACGACCCCCAGCGGCTTTTGGTGTCCTTGAAGCGCACGGCTTTGGCCTTGCGCCCCACCGTTGCCGTATGCCGTGCCACCATCGCTTCGATGTCGCGCTTGACTTCGCGCTTGAGATAATCGGCAACCCGGCGTGGAAGATGCGCAGGATCGCCATAAACGCACAGGATATTGCCTTCCAGCACATCCAGCGTGCCGCGTCCGCCCTGATGGGTGATGAGGTGTGGCACGCCACGTATGGGAATTTTGACACCGGCGCGGATACCGGCCTGATCGGGCAATTTGGCGATGCGGCTTTCGATCCAGCCTTCATGCCGGTTGAGAAAGTTTTGTATTTCGCGTTCCGGCAAACCGGGAGGGATCGTGACGCGCAACCCCTTGCCGCCAGCCTCAATGCGCAAGGTCAGCCGTTTGGCGCGGGGATTTTCAAGCACGCGCAAGGGCAATTCACGCCCGCCTACCGCGTGAACGCGCTCGTTACGGACGTTTGTAGTGCCAGCGGAAGCCCCCTTGCCGCCGATCTGTCGAAGAAATGAAAAGCCCATTGCTCAAGAATAAGCGATTCGTGAAAAAAGCCAGAATAAATTCCACTTGAACGAAAAACGGCGCGGTCAACCCGCGCCGTTTGTGGATTTTATGCGTTTATTACGGACGCTTATACGTCCGTGACATCGCCCTTGCCCGCCTTGGCGCGCGTCGTGGCAGGCGTCTTGCGGCCGTTGGCGCGGCGCTCAGCCATGAAGCGGTCGAACTCTTCCTTGTCTCGTGCCCGGCGCAACTCGGCAGCGTAGCTCTCGAATTCGGCGCGGGCTTCCTCTAACTTGCGGCGTTCTTCGGCCAAGCGTTCGAGTTCCTCGCGACGCCATTCATCAAAGGCTGCATTGCCGGTCGTGCCGCCAAAGCCAAAGCTTTCGTTTCTGCCGCAATTGCGGAACGAGCCGAAAACAGAGTCGGATTTTTCGCTCACGCTACGTTTGAAATCACCCAGACGGTCGCCCCAGATGATATAGGCCAGCATGGCAAGGCCGAGCGGCCAGAAAAAAATGAAACCCAGCACCATCAGCGCAATCGTCGCTGGCGTCCATGCGGGGCGGATCAATGCGGAATTTGTCATGGTCTGCTCCGTAAAATCAGGGCCGGTCGATGATCTCTCGGCTCGATTTTGACGTGGTGAAAGGATTACGACATTTCAAGCATGCCGGTGTCGGTTTCTCCACCCGTCGAAGCTAACCAATGTGATTAGCTGGAAATTTTTTTGCGAAAATGTTCGAGAAAAGTGACGCCAAGCCCGGCAAGCAAAGCCCAGAAGGCCGAACCGACCCCGAAAAAGGCAATACCTGACGCGGTGACCGCGAAGGTGATGATGGCGGCAAGGCGTTCTTGTTCGTCCTTGAGTGCCAGAGACATGGCGTTGATAAAAGGCCCTGTCAGCGCCAGTCCCGCCACAAGAGCGATGAGTGAGACAGGGAGGACGGCAAAGATTGCCACGAGCGACGCGCCAAACAGCGCAAAGACCACATAGATTGCTGCATAGACCGGCCCCGTCAGCCAGCGCTTGGCCGGATCGGGATGGGCATCGGGATTGGTGCATAGGGCTGCTGAAATAGCGGCCAGATTGGTGGTGGACGCACCAAAAGGTGCTGATAGAGCCGAAAAAAGCCCGGTCACGCGCAAGGACGCGCTGGTTGGTGGCTCATAGCCCGATGCACGCAGGACGGCAAATCCGGGCAGGTTTTGCGATGCCATGGTGACGAGATAAAGCGGCAGCGCCAGTCCGATCAGCGCACCCAAATGAAATTGCGGCCAGATCAGCGTGAGGGTCGAGATTTCAGGTGTGGGGAGTAATGGCGCGCGGCCCGAAACGAGCGCGAAAACCATACCGATTACCAGAACGGCAATGACGGCGAGTGAGGGATTGAACAGGCGGATGATGAAAAACAGCGCCACCAACGGCAGGATGAAAGAAGGGTCGAGCGCAACTGTTTTGGCGGCGTTGATGACAAAACTCAACAGCACACCGGCCAGCATTCCCGATGCGACGGATGCGGGAATGCGCGAGACGAGTGCGGAAATCTGGCGGATGAGGCCGGTCAGGATGAGCGCGATTGCCGTCACGATGAAGGCCCCCACGGCGTCGCCCATGCTGAAACCGCTGCTTGCGCCGATCAGGGCCAGTCCCGGCGTGGACCATGCGGCAATGATCGGCATCTTGTAGCGGATGCTGAGCCATGCGGAAGCGCCTGCAACGGCAAGGCAGATGGCGGTGACCCAGCTTGCGGTTTCAATCTGTGTCGCGCCCAGTGCTTGTGCCGCGGCAATGATGAGCGCCAGCGTTCCGCCAAAACCGACGATCGCCGCGACTGTCGAGGAAGCAAGAACCGAAAAGCGCATGTTCAGGCCCTATGCTGTTTGCGTGACGCGTTCGGCGAGAGCCGAAACCGTGCGGATGAGCAGATCGATATCTTGCGGACGCGACAGGCGGTGATCGCCATCGCGCACAAGGGTCAGCGTCACGTCATCGACCGGCAGATGCTCAACCAGTTTCAGGGCGTGAGCGTAAGGCACGTCCGCATCCTGCATGCCTTGCAGGATATGCACGGGACAGCCGGTTTCGATAATGCCTTTGAGAACCCGGTTTTGCCGCCCGTCTTCGATCAAAGCACGGGTATAGACATAAGGATTGAGGGAATAGTCCGACGGTATTTCAAAATAGCCTTTTGCAATAAGATCGTTTTTTTGCGCGTCGGTGAGCGATGGCTCGACGAGTTCGCTGGTGAAATCGGGCGCGGGCGCGATCAGCACAATGCCTGCGGGCGACTGGCCCTGTTTTTTCAGCTCCTGCGCCATGCGCAGCGCAATCCAGCCGCCCATGGAGGAGCCGACAAGTATTTGCGGGCCTTCTGTATAGGTATGATAAACAGCGAGACTTTGCGCAAGCCAAGTAGAAATCGTGCCATCGTTGAAATCGCCACCTGATTCGCCATGACCGGAATAATCGAGCCTCAACGCGCTATGGCCGGTTTTTTGCGCCCATTCATCGAGTGCGACCGCCTTGGTGCCCAGCATGTCGGAACGATAGCCGCCAAGCCAGACCACGCCCGGCGTATGGGTGCCTTTTCTCAGACGCAGCGCGATGTTGACGCCATCCACGTCAAGAAATTCCGGCTCGGTCATGCGCATTATACTCTCCTTGCTGCATTTTTCGTTTTGCCATGTCTTGCTATAAGAAGGAAGCCTTGCCGCAAGAAGAAAGACGCCCTTGATGACTGGCTTGAAATTGCAGCAAATGTGACCGATATGTCGCGTAAGTACGCAAAATATTCTCTTTGCGGGGTGGGGGTGATTTTTACAGGCAAAGATGCTATTGACTTCGCCGCCTGCTTGACGACATTTCCGCCTTTGAACTGCGGTTTGATGGGATGATGTCGCCAGAGGTGATAAAATTCAGGCCGTATGAACGTCAACAATCAGGAGATAACGACCATTCGCCGACCGTTCAGAGCGACGCCGGTCCAGAAAGACGGACCGCGCTCCAACCGTGACATCCGGGTTCCCCGGGTTCAGCTTATCGATGCCGAAGGCCAGAATCATGGCGACATTTCCATTCAGGAAGCGATTGCCATGGCTGAGGAAGCCGGTCTTGACCTTGTCGAGATCGTGCCCAATGCCGAGCCTCCGGTTTGCAAAATCGTGGATCTCGGCAAGCTGAAGTATCAGAATCAGAAAAAAGCCGCCGAGGCACGCAAGAAGCAGAAGACGGTTGAGATCAAGGAAATCAAGATGCGACCGAACATCGACACCCATGATTATGAGGTGAAGATGAAGGCAGCACTGCGTTTCTTTGACGATGGCGACAAGGTCAAGTTCACCTTGCGTTTCCGTGGTCGCGAAATGGCGCACCAGGAGCTGGGAATGAAGCTTTTGCAGCGCGTGAAGGAAGAGACCGTTGAAATCGCCAAGGTGGAAGCCGAGCCGAGGCTCGAAGGCCGCCAGATGATGATGGTTCTGGCGCCACGCTGATTGCGATCAATATGTGATTTCAGAAACCGCCTTCGGGCGGTTTTTGCTTTGATGCAAGAGATGCAATCCAGCCATTGCCTTTTGGTGATATTCAGCCTATAAGGCCGCGTCGAACCGCCCGGCAGGGCATGCCGTGGCGGTTTCGTATGCTTTCCGGGCTTGGTCTGTCCGGAAGTGAAATCATTCCTTCTCCGCAGCTTGCGGCGTCGAGTGTCCCTGGACACGAGAGGATGCCAACACAAGAGGCGTCGAGTGCCGGAGGCACGAGGGGGAAGTAAAACAAGAGGCGTCGAGTGTCCTTGGACACGAGAGGGACGTCAAAGAAGGAGTAGCAAAATGCCCAAGATGAAGACCAAATCAGCCGCCAAGAAGCGGTTCAAGATCACCGGCACCGGCAAAATCAAGGCCGCGGCCGCTGGTAAACAGCATGGCATGATCAAGCGCTCGAACAAGTTCATTCGCGATGCTCGCGGCACCATGGTGCTTTCCGACGCTGATGCGAAGATCGTAAAACAGTTCCTGCCGAACGGCCTCTGAGCCGAGCCTTTTAAGGAGATCATACCATGGCACGTGTAAAACGCGGCGTTACGTCCCACGCCAAGCACAAGAAAGTTCTCGAGCAGGCTGCCGGTTTCCGCGGTCGTCGCAAGAACACCATCCGTACAGCCAAGGCTGCTGTCGACCGTTCCAAGCAGTACGCTTATCGCGACCGCAAGAACCGCAAGCGCACGTTCCGCGCTCTGTGGATTCAGCGCATCAACGCTGCCGTTCGCGAACAGGGCCTGACCTATGGCCGTTTCATCGATGGTCTGGCCAAGGCCGGCATCGAGATCGACCGCAAGGTTCTGTCCGACATCGCAATCCATGAGCCCGATGCATTCGGTGCGCTGGTTGCATCGGCAAAGAAGGCGCTTGAGTATCTGAAAGATACCGCGACGCCAAACGCTTTTGAAGGCGCTGTACGTTAAGCCAGCCCTTCCCGAAGTGACATTCTTAATTTTGGGAACCCGCGCTGGCTCGGCTGGCGCGGGTTTTTCTTTCAAAAAAAGACGCTTCCATTTATGGCGAACCACCGCAAACATCACCGACAGGCATGATCATGAGCGATCTTGAACAACTCGAACAAACGATTCTGGGCGAAATCGCCTCTGCGAGCGATGAGCTGGCGATTGAAGCGGTGCGCGTCGCAGCCCTTGGTAAAAAAGGCACGATTTCCGAGAAGCTGAAATCTCTGGGATCGATGACGCCGGAAGAGCGTCAGGCGCAGGGACCGGCCATCAACGGCTTGAAAAACCGTGTCACCGAAGCGCTCAACGAGCGCAAGACCGCACTTCGCAAACAGGCAGTCGCAGCCCGTCTTGAGCGCGAAAAGCTCGATGTGACGCTGCCGGTTCGTGATAATGCGGCATCGCGCGGACGCATTCATCCGATTTCTCAGGTGATCGACGAAATCACCGCGATTTTTGCCGATATGGGTTTTTCGATTGCCGAAGGCCCGGATATCGAGACGGATTA
>JAATGD010000246.1 GCA_015654965.1 Hyphomicrobiales bacterium | reverse complement strand
TCTTGATTTTGTGCCTGTGCGTTTAGGGCCGAAGCCGACAAAATAGCAAGCGTAAGTGCCTTTAGGCCAAGGCCTGAGCGAATTCTGGTCATGTGTTCTCCTCCAGTGTGAACCTCCCGTTCACTTGTAAAAACTTTATTCACATATGCCGCCTCACGTCAATAGAAAAATGTGAGCGCTAATTTTGATGAAAGAATTATCGTGCAAATCATGACGATATGTATATTAAAATGTTAGCGCTCACTATAGACAATCGAAAAATATTCGATAGGTTCAGCGCAAATGGATTTCAATAGGGAGGAGGTAGCTATGGGTGTCTTATCAGGTTATCGGGTGCTGGATTGTTCGATTGCTATGGCAGGGCCGTTTGCAGCGCAGCGGTTGGGTGATCTTGGCGCCGATGTTGTTAAAGTTGAGCCGACAACGGGTGAATGGCAGCGCCATGTGGCTGCAGGCGGAGCGGAAGGCAACAAGGTCAATGTCTCATTTCTGTCGCTTAACCGTAACAAGCGTTCGCTTGCTGTTGATCTGAAATCCACGGACGGCAAACAGGTTCTTATCGACTTGGTCAGAACGGCTGATGTGTTCTTGCAGAACTATCGCCCCGGCGTCGCAAAGCGTCTCGGGGTGGATTACGAGTCGCTCTCCCAGATCAATCCGAAGCTGATCTATGTTTCGATTTCCGGTTACGGCGAGGATGGCCCTTATGTTCAGCGTCCGGGACAGGATCTGGTTTTACAAGGCATGTCGGGGGCAATGCTTTCGGCAGGCCGCGAAGGCGAGCCGCCCACTGCCGCCGGGCAATATCTCGTTGATGCCGTCACGGCTTATAACGCCTTTGAGGGCGCGCTCGCGGCACTTCTCCATCGCGAACGCACGGGTGAAGGCCAGTTAGTTCAGGTCAATATGCTGGATGCGATCACCACCATCCAGATGCAGAAGCTTTCGGTTTTCACGGTTGGCGGCAAGCCGCAGACCCGCTCGGCAGAACCGCACGCGCATGTTTACATCCGCGCGCCTTACGGTGCTTTTGCAACGTCAGATGGTTTCATCATTGTCGCTTTCCCAAAGCTGAAAACGCTGGGCGAAGTGATCGGCGAAGACAGCTTCCTCACCATGAATGACGAGGTCGATACGTGGGCGCGCCGCGATGAAATCTTTGCCAAAACGCGAGATAAGCTGAAGGCGAAAACCTCTGCCGAATGGCTGGAACTTTTGCGCGCCGCCGATATCTGGTGTGGCCCTGTTTATGGTTATGCCGATCTCGTTGAGGACGAACAGATCAAACATAATGGCACGTTTGTGGAATATGAGCATCCCACCGAAGGCAAAGTGAAAACGCCGGGTTTCCCGATCCGTTTTTCCAAAACACCATCGACGGTTGATCGCGGTGCCCCGATCACCGGACAGGACACGCGCGATATTCTGGCAGAAGCAGGATATGCGCCGGATAAGATCGCGGCGCTTGAGCAGTCCGGCGTTATCGTTTCAGGAAACATCTGAAATGCAGGTGATTAAAGCTCTCACCTGGGATCATCCGCGTGGTTATAACGCGCTGGCTGCAGCGGCAAAACTACCGCAGACGTTCAATTCAGGCTTGGACATCCGTTGGGATAAGCAGCCGCTTGAAGGCTTTGAATCCCATCCGATTGCCGATCTTTGCGCCCGCTATGATCTCGTGGTTCTCGATCATCCGCATGTAGGAGAGGCTATTTTCGGCAACTGCCTTCTTTCTTTGGAGGATGTGTTCGGCGATGAAATCGTTGCAACATTGGCCAGTGCAAGCATCGGCCCGTCGCTGACGAGCTACCGTTTTGCGGGAAAGCACTGGGCGCTGCCGCTTGATGCCGCTACGCAGGTCATGGCATTGCGGCCCGATCTTTTGGCCAATGTACCGACGACTTGGGACGAGGTTGTGCGCCTGTCGCGTGAAAGTGGCAATGTTGCGCTTTCGCTCGCTGGTCCCCATGCCTGTCTGTCATTCTTGTCCATTGCAGCGGCTCTTGGCGAGCCGCCAGCTGAAGAAGACCCGAATATTCTCGTGTCGGGTGAGATTGGTCGCAAGGTTTACGATCTCATGTCGGAACTT
>JAATGD010000258.1 GCA_015654965.1 Hyphomicrobiales bacterium | reverse complement strand
GTCCGCATCAGCATCAGCGTCGGCGTCCGCATCCGCATCGGCATCGGCATCCGCATCAGCATCAGCATCGGCGTCGGCGTCAGCATCAGCATCCGCATCCGCATCCGCATCCGCATCCGCGTCAGCATCGGCATCAGCATCGGCGTCGCTATCATCGTTATCGTGGCCCGAAGCCACTGCAGCAATTATTCCGCCTCCGCCCAAAAGGCCCAAGCCAAGCAACAGAGGCGAAAGCCCCGCACCAGCTCCAACCAATTGGTCAACCGAAGAAATTTCAGCAAACTGAAAATCAGCCAGACCCTGACCATGTTCGCCCAACCAGAGCGTTCCATCATCGTCTTCAAGAACGAGCTGACTTTGCAGGCCATCTTGAACATCGTAAAAATTCTCGATGCGAATGACCTGCCCGTTATTGAGACGAAGAAGCAAATCCATGCCTTCGCGCTGAAATGAAGCAATATCGCGCGGGTGATAATTTAATTTTACGACACTTGGAGCGTGTAATTCTATATGATCAAGTGGTGCCGTTGTTACGGAGCCATCCACCTTATTTGTAATCGTTGCTGCCATACCCATTCTCCGGAATAGCTGTTAGCGACAAAGTTGATTATTTTAGGCGTCGCCCACAGCAATCGCGGGCATAGGTCATCGACAGGCTGGCAATCCAATTGCACATGCATATTCGCCAGGCACTTCACAGACATCGTCACCTCACGCTCAGCGCTTGAGGCTAAAAGCGTCACAAACGCGACGCTGTAAATTATCAAAAGGACCCCGCTTTTTGCATGTAATGTCAGTATAAAAACAGCCATAAAACGAATTTATAACCATTTTTAAGTCTAAACTCTCTGACAAATAGAGTTTAATATTTTTCTTCTTTACATATCTTATATAAAAATTATTTATACTCACAATAATAAAACATAATATACTTAATATATAGGCAACAAAAGATAAAATATATTTATAATATATTTTATATTCACCAATAATAACGGAAACCCCACCCATTAACACCCCTCGAATTAAAACGTTCAATTTAAAGTTAAATACAATAAATATTACGTTTATTAGTATAATGAATATAATTATTTATATATGTTTCAATATAAATTAATTATTATTAATTAAACTTTATTGAAAGCAATACCCCTCCCTATTAACCGCACCATTTTTATCATGCGATCTATCTAAGTTAGATTTTCGTCATATAATAACTTTTATATAAAAGAAAAATACCAAAACGGGCTAGATAACACTAATTTGGACTGCATTGCGCTAATTTGAGCTGGAAAACACCAAATTGGGCAGGATCTCGCTAAGTTAGTTTATAATTATATTTTCATATGAAATCATCCAGCCCATCTTATCTAATAAGATAATGCGTAAAAACAAATAGATAGAGTGATTACAACGATTCCATAAAGGTCGCCATCGCTCTAGCGCAGAGGAGGCTGCTATGAAATATCGAGCACACTATCCATGGCAACCTCACCTCGATGAAAGCCAAGAAATTGTGGCGCAATATTTCGCCTATTTGAATCATCCTGATTTTGATGAAGCGTGTTTCGTATCTAGCGAAGCAATGCTTAGCACGGATAAAATAGAGCCATATTTTGTCAAGATGGTAAGCACTGAAGCACGATTCATATATTTATATTGGATCATCGCTTCAAATTATCTTAAGAATTCAGAGTCTATATATAATAAGCTAACAATGTCTGAATTATATGAAGCCGATATAAATGGCAAAAAGATAGCAAGTAGGAATAAAATTAATGGAATTATAAATATATTACTCAATACACACCTTGTAACAGTAGAAAAATCAAACATTGACAGAAGAATAAGAAATTTATTAATTAATGATAGGGCTTTTTTTGTTCTTTCAAAATACATTAAACCGCAAATGGTGCTAATAGATTCGATTATTGGAAGCAATTACACTAACAATACGAATATTATTAATAAATCATTTATTAGTATATATTGCAAAACAGAAATAATTCAACACGCTATATACGGAAGTAGAGGAGATTTGTTTCCAAAGTATAAGAATATATTTGATATTACATTAGGAACAGAGTTTTTAAGCTATCTCTGGAACAAAAGCTGGGATCAAGGCAAAGCTGACGCACGACAAATTGCTGTCGCCCCTCCAATAATAAGCGAGCAATTTTCTGTATCTAGAACCCATATTCGACGTTTGGTCGCAGAATTCTCTGAACTTAATCTATTGAAGCATGTTTAGCGCAATATTTTTACCACAACTGAGGATACTATTAATCTGTACAAAAACCTGAGAGCTATTGAAGCTGTTTTTGCCGAAAATGCTGCAAAATTGGCTGAGGAGCAACTTATGAATGAGCAATCACTTTTGACTGTAAACACGAATTAAATGTTTTCAATGGTAAAGTAAAAGATGGTTCACACTAAGCATCTGAAAATCTTCGTGACCAAAGAGTCTGTAACGCCACAACATCTCCTGCCTGCCGGATATTGAGGGGGCAAGATGGCTACCGCGCAATTCCTGCGCAATCTAGTCAAAGCAGTACCCGACGCCATCCACACCGTCCTCGCTGATAATGGCATTCAGTTTACCAATCAGGAGCGGCATAAATATGCCTTCCATCACATCTTCGACCGGGTCTGCGACGAGAACACCGGTCGACCAAGGTGAAGCACCCATGGACCAATGGCCAGGTCGAGCGAATGAACCGCACAATCAAGGAGGGTGAAGCGGAAATAGAAATCGATCCGGTGAATCGATTTCCCGCTGAACGTCAAGCGCTTCCACTACGACGATCATACGCAACTGAAAAAGTATCTCCAAAACTTCATTGGTGCCTACAACTTCGGGCGAAGGCTTAAGATCCTAAAGGCCTCACACCATGCGAATTCGTTTGCAAACAATGGACAACTGAACCGGATCGATTAACCATAGCCCCAATCCATCAAATGCCGGGACTGAATACCTAGAGCGAGAATAGCTGAGCTCTCATAAGCGGCCTTCCTCAGACAGCTTAACCAAATATCTCGATCAACTGATTATAGACATTGGCATTGCCTGCGATAACCCGATTACCGCGATGCAATCCATCATCGGCAAGAAAATCATTTGTCTCAAGTCCCGCTGCGCGAATGACGGCGATTGCACCCAGACAGTCCCAGGAATTGATATGTGGTTCAATATAACCGATGAGGCGTCCAGCCGCGACATAGCACAATGTCAAAGCACCTGAGCCCTCGCGACTAAACATGCCACCAGCCTTGAGCAAGCGCTCAAACAGGGGAAGAAATTCGTCCGGGGTAACTCTGGGGGAATACCCCACCCCTACGATCCCTTCATTGACGCAACGGGCAGGATGACGATCAACGGGTTTGCCGTTCAGTGTAGCGGGATGCCCCTCCCCCCCCGCGAAGAGTTCGTTGCGCGCCGGCGCGTAAACCATGCCGAATTTAAGTGCGCCCTGTTTTACGAATGCAATCGATACGCACCAGCTCGACATGCCGGATATGAAGGGTTGCGTGCCATCAATCGGATCGACGACCCAGATTCCCTGTTCCGGTTTGAAACTGGTCATTCCGGTTTCTTCTCCCAGGAATGCATCCTCCGGGAAATGGCTGGCGAGGCGCTGCTTGATAAGAAGCTCGGTCTGAAGATCGGCCTCGCTTGCCATATCCTGAAGCCCTTTGCTCTTGATCGTCAAATTGCCCCGGTTGCTAAAATAGCGGTTGGCAAGATCACCCGCTTCCCGCACCAGATCGAGCGCGAAGGCAAAGCGGGTATCAATGTCGGATGAGGCGGTCGTGGTCATGTCCATTCCTGTCTGTTTTGAAGATCAGCTTGAAGGCGTCAGTCTTTCCAAAGCCATGCCGCGCCACGCACGCCGCTTGAATCGCCGTGAACAGCTTTTCGGATCGGGGTATGAAAAACCGTGGAGAACGTTCGTTTGGCCAGTGCCCCCGGCAAATCCTCATAAAGCTCCTGCACGTTCGACATTCCGCCACCCATGACGAGCACATCGGGATCAAGCGTGTTGACAACTGTCGCAAGTCCCCGGGCGACACGGTCAACATATCTGTCCCACAACATGCAGCAGAGGCGGTTCCCGGACCGTTTGCGTTCGAGAATTTCCCGTGCTTTCAACTCTTCATTGGAATGGCGAAAATACTCTGCTTCAAAGGCGCGCCCCGACACCCATGTCTCCATGCATCCATGGCGCCCGCAATAGCACGGCTGCCCCGGAAGCTCGGTAATATCAGGGAACGGTAGTGGATTATGCCCCCATTCGCCGCCGCTGTTGTTTGGCCCGTGATGTGCCTTGCCACCGATTGCGATCCCTGCACCGGCTCCAGAACCAAGGATGACCGCAAAAACCACGTTGTATCCCGCACCGGCTCCATCCAGCGCTTCCGAAGCGGCAAAACAGTCGGCGTCGTTTTCGACCCGCATATCCCGCTTGAGAATGTCCCGCAAATCCTTCTCTACCGGTCGGCCAAGCAGCCAGGTCGAGCTTGCGCCCTTGCCAAGGCGGCTGACCGGCTCAAGTGAACCGGGTATGCCGATGCCGACAGAGCCGGTTTGGCCAGTCTTTGCTTCAAGACCTTCAATCATTTCATGTATGACACGAATACATCCGAAATAGTCGTGCCGCGGGGTATCGGCACGCAGGCGCAACAGTTCCTGCCCATCTTCCTGCATCGCGACGCCTTCGATCTTGGTGCCGCCCCAGTCGATTCCAATCAGCATGTTCCTCCATTTCCGACAGCCATCCTCATAGCCGCCGTCACTCCTCTTCGCAGCACGGCTGCAACTTAGAGCATTTCCAGCAAAAGTGCGAAGCGGTTTTGCGTAGGATAATGCGTAAAAACAAAGATTTAGAGCGGTTCTACGATTCCGTGAAAACAGGAACCGCTCTAGCTAAAAAGAATATCCCTATCGCGCGCATATTCGGCCAACAGCGGCAGGCTGGCTGCTCCAAGCACGCGCGCATCGCTGCCAATATGGCCTTCCACGATCTCCACCGGCGCAACGCCTTGAACTGCCATGTCAGCGACTTTAAAGCGGGTTCGGTTCACCAGATCTTCGCGAACATGAGCGGGAAAACCGCCGTCGATCACCACATTATGGAAATCTATGACCGAAATGGCCGACGCAATTACAAAAGCCAGGCTGTCCGCCGCCTGCTGAACCCATCGGTCCAGCACGTCTCCCAAATGGCTCCAATCCTCGGATTTGTGCCAGATAAGGCTCGGATCACCACCGGATTCGACGATCATCCGTTCAAGCAGATAGATCGAAGCACATTGTATGAGCCTCTTCGGTGGCTGCCCCTTTTCAGGTGCAGGCACAGGCGCGGACCCGATAGAGCCGGCATAGCCTCGTCTTCCGGGATAAAGCGCGCCATCCAGAACGACACCACCTCCGACAAGGGTGGCGAAAAAGACATAGAGAAAATCCTGATACTTACGACCCACGCCAAACGCCATTTCCGCAGCGCAGGCAGCGGTTGCGTCGTTATAGGCATGCACCGGCAAAGAGAACATCTGCTCGGTCTGGGCTTTCAGATCGAAAGCCTTCCAGGCTTCCACCATCGAGTGAGGAGCGCCCACCTCCTCCTCCCAGCTCCACATTTCCGAGGGCATGGCGATGCCGATCCCGCGTACCCGTCCAAGTTGAATGCGTGTCAGATTGTCGATGATTTCGTTCACGGAACGATCGACGAACTCCATCAGCAAGGCAGGCGTCGGATAGGCATAGGTCGTGTCGATAAAGCGGCGTATCTGGCCCGACATATCCATCAGCACCAACTCGGCCGTGCGGCGCCCCACTTTCAGGCCAATCGAAAAAGCACCTTCCGGATTGAGCGACATCGGTATCGAGGGCTGCCCCACCTTTCCACGCTGCGGCTCCCCCCGAACAAGCAGACCGTCGCTTTCCAGTTGCTTCATGATGACAGAACTTGCCTGCGCCGACAGGCCCGTCATGCGGGAGACTTCCCCCTTCGACAACGGACCATGCGAACGGATGAGAGAAAGAACCAGACGTTCATTATAGAGCTTCATTCCTGTCTGGTTCGTCCCGCGACTGGGATCGCTCAAACCGGATTGAAAATCCTCAAGCCTATCTGTCTTGAACAAGCAAACCTTCCCCGTCTCGAACGGCAAAACACCATCGTTGACCTACAGCACGAAGCCACTATGCGAAAATGCATAGCCCGTGAAACCAACCATGGTGCATCATCGAAAATTTTCGGGTTACGGTCAATAATTAAATCACAACATATGATTTAATATTGGTATTATACGGAATATCGCCTATTTTCCGGTAAATTTGGATTTTTATTAAATCATCCGGTATTATATATTGACAGGCTATCAAATAGCTGATTGCATTTGCCCGCAGGACTACGGAGGAGGAACCGGTGTCCTGAGGGATATGAAATCGGTTGCCGTCGCAACCGATGCAGGGAGGAAAACATGCGGAATTTCAAGTCAGCTATGATATCGGCGACAGCTCTCGCAGCACTTGCATGCGGCAGTGCGCATGCCGCCGAAACCAATGTGTGCCTCGTAACCAAGACGGAAAACAATCCGTTTTTTGTCAAAATGAAGGAAGGCGCATCCGCCAAGGCAGCTGAACTTGGCATGAAGCTGCTGAGCTATGCCGGCAAGGCGGAAGGCGATGTCGATACGCAGATATCGGCAATTGAATCCTGTGTGGCGGCGGGTGCAAAAGGCATCCTTCTTGTACCAAACGATTCAAGTGCGCTCGTTCCGGTCGTGAAACAGGCACGCGATCAGGGTGTGATGGTGATCGCGCTCGATACGCCGCTTGCACCTGCAGATGCAGCCGATGCGACCTTCGCCACCGATAATTTCAAGGCAGGCGTATTGATCGGCCAATGGGCAAAAGCGCGCCTGGGCGATGCGGCGAAAGACGCGCAGATTGCCCTGCTCAATCTCAACGCACAGCAAATCACCGTCGATTATATGCGTAATCAGGGTTTCATGTCCGGGTTTGGCATCGACATCAAGGACAAGACACGCATCGGCGATGAAGACGATATCCGGATCGTCGGAAACGAAGCCAGCAACTCCAATGAAGAAGGCGGCCGCACCGCGATGGAAAGCCTGCTTCAGGTAAACCCCGGCATCAATCTGGTTTATACCATCAATGAGCCTGCCGCCGCCGGAGCATATGAAGCCATCAAGGCGGCAAGCCTTCAGGACAAGATAACGATTGTCTCCATTGATGGCGGCTGTCCGGGTGTCAACAATGTCAAGCAGGGGATCATCGGCGCAACGTCAATGCAGTTTCCGCTGCAAATGGCTTCGATGGGCGTCGAAGCCATCAAAAAATTCATCGATACCGGAAGCAAGCCGCAGGCATCATCCGATCTGGGATTTGTCGACACTGGCACAGAGCTTGTTACCGATCATCCGGTGGATGGGGTAAAGTCCATATCTTCGGATGAAGCGCTCAAAAAGTGCTGGGGATGAAGTCTCCTGCCTGACGCGCGCTTGCTGCTTCTGACACAGATTGCGGCGCCCTGCCCGACACAGTTAACGAGCGCGTCAGAACGCACTATCGCCACCAAGCCGAAACAACCAGAGGGTCGCCATGACAAACGCCCAAGGGTCGCAGGACATACTGCACAAAGCTCACGACAACCAACTCGATCATGCCCGGTTTGAACCGTCTGAAACAGGCGCAATCAGCCGCATCCAGCGGTTCTTCCACAGTCATCCGACAGCGGTTCCGCTCGTTGTCCTGATCCTGTCCCTGATTGGTTTCGGCATGGTCGCGGGTGACCGCTTCTTTTCGGCCTATAACATGTCGCTGATCGTCCAGCAGGTATCGATCATCGGAATCCTCGCCGCAGCGCAAAGCCTTGTCATTTTGACAGCGGGCATTGATCTTTCAGTCGCGGCAATCATGGTGCTAAGTTCCGTGATCGCCGGGAATCTGGCTGTGAAGTCCGGCATGCCGGTCAGTCTGGCTTTGCTGGCAGCCTTTCTGTGCGGCATAGCTATCGGCCTGTTCAACGGTTTTCTGATCACCAGGGTAAAACTGCCACCATTTATCGCAACCCTGGGCACCTGGAATATTTTCTACGCGCTCAACCTCTATCTTTCCGGTGCGCAATCCATTCGCGGAGCGGAAATCGATGCTTCCGCCCCGGCACTCAAATTCTTCGGCAATACCGTCTCCTTTCTCGGCGCACAGATCAGTTATGGATCCTTGCTCCTGATCCTGCTGTTCGGCATCCTTTGGTACGCTTTGTCACGAACATCGTGGGGACGTCACGTCTATGCCGTAGGCGACGACCCGGAAGCCGCGAAACTGGCCGGCATTCGCACTGATCGCGTCCTGATCTCCGTTTATGCTGTAGCCGGTTTCATCTGCGCGCTGGCCGGTTGGTCGGCGATAGGACGCGTGGGATCTGTATCTCCGACAAGCTTCTTCGAGGGCAATCTGCAATCGATAACCGCAGTGGTGATCGGCGGCATTTCGCTGTTCGGAGGACGCGGCTCCATCCTCGGACCATTGATCGGTGCACTTATCGTTGGCGTTTTCCAGTCGGGCTTGCGCATCGCAGGCGTAGACGTGCTTTGGCAGCTTTTTGCGATCGGCTGGCTGATCCTGCTTGCCGTGGCAATCGACCAGTGGATAAGAAAGGTATCGGCATGACCATTACCCCCGTCTTGCAGGCAAAGGGCCTCACCAAGAAATATGGTCGCGTCGTTGCCATCGATGGTGCGGATTTCGATCTCATGCCCGGTGAGATTCTGGCCGTCATAGGAGACAATGGCGCTGGAAAATCCAGCCTCATTCGCGCACTTTCCGGTGCGATGAAACCAGACAGCGGTGAAATTCTGCTCGATGGAAAACCGATTTCTTTTTCCTCGCCCATCGAAGCACGGCACGCCGGTATCGAAACGGTCTACCAGACCCTTGCCCTCTCCCCCGCACTGTCGATCAGCGACAACATGTTTCTGGGACGCGAGATTCATAGCAAGGGATTGATGGGCCGCCTCTTCCGCCAACTGGATCGTCGAGCCATGGACGATATTGCCAGGGAAAAACTCAACGAACTCGGCTTGCTGACGATTCAGAACATCGAACAATCCGTAGAAACTCTCTCTGGCGGACAACGACAGGGCGTTGCCGTCGCACGCGCTGCGGCTTTCGGATCAAAGGTCATCATCATGGATGAGCCGACTGCGGCGCTTGGTGTCAAAGAGTCACGCAAGGTTCTTGATCTTATCAAAACAGTGAGGTCACGTGGTGTGCCAATCGTGCTGATCAGTCACAACATGCCGCACGTGTTTGAACTGGCGGATCGCATCCACATTCATCGACTGGGAAAACGCATTGCTGTGATCAAGCCATCAGATTGTGGGATGTCCGACGCCGTGGCGCTGATGACAGGAGCGATGCAACCACCGCCTCTCACTGCTCATTAAAACAGAAGAATAGTTGCAGCCAATACGCTTGTGAGCCGAGGAATGAAGTGCCTCGTCTGCTGGCTGTTTAGACCCGGATTGTGATGGTTTAATACTCTTCGCTTCATAGCGGAAGGCACATGGACCAGCTACGAAACAGTGAAGGCCTTGTTTGCCATGCATCCGCGATTCATTGAACGGCACAATAAATAGAGCCACGCATTTCCTTCTTGTATCGCAGCCTTTCACCGGGCGCCATATCGTGTCGGCAGAACCTCGCTGGGTGAGCATCCAAACGCACGCTTGAAAGCCGTCGTAAAATTTGCCGGACTTGAATAGCCAGCAATGAGGCTCGCCTCACTGACTGTGCATTCATCGTCACGCAACATGGTCCAGGCCCGCTCAAGGCGCTTCTTGCGCACATAGCCGAAGATGCTCATTCCTTCAATAGCATGAAAAATCTGCTGCAGGCCGCTGGGATTGAGACCTGCCTCGCGCGCGATCATCTCTACGGTCAGGGAAGACGTCAGATTGGCGGTAATGAACTCCCTGGCGCGATTGAGGCGAATGACATTCTTCTTTGCCAGCGGATCATGCCCGTTTGCCACACGCTCACCTTGAATGAGGGCGGCAAGCGATTCGCCAATAATCTCGACAGCTCGCCCTTCCAGAAAGAGATCCCGCAATTCCGGAACGAAACTGGATGGAGAGGCGACCTGCCGCACCAGCTCGATCATGCGCGGCGTGATCGCCCAACGATGCGTATTGAGGTGGCCTCTGAGCAGAGAACTCAGGCGCTGGCTCTCCTTTACTTCGCGCAACCCGTCCAGACCCAGCCACTCGGGCGATGCCGATATGACCATATGCCGAAGCGCCTGCGGCGTGCTGGATCGACGCTGGAAACTATCGGTGCGCGCATTAACGATTGTCGTGCCTTGCATTCTTCGGCCTTTACCACCGCTGAAGCTGAAACGGCGCTCTCCAAGCTGAAGATCGACCTCACCTTCCAAAAAGAAGACACATGACAGGCCCTCGTTAATCTGGGACGTGACTGTAAACGCATGTTTTTCACGGACATCACTGACATGCAGGAAAAGTCCGTTCCTCAACTCGCGATGCAGGAATTCACCTTCGATCAGCGTATCATTCTCCGAAAGCCCGTCTTCCGGGCTGTCGATGACCGTATTATCCCGGTTTATAAAGTCACAAACCTTCAAGCGCGTATAGGAATCCGGGTCGATACCGACTGCCTCAGACAATGCCATTGCGCCCCTCCCTCTCGCACAACCCCGCCCCACTTGCGAGCAGTCCCATGGCCAAATGGCCGCCTGCACGCGTAAAATGGGGCGATTTTCGGGAAGCAGGATGGTTTTCTTCGTTTCGCAAAGCTCTATCCTCGTTGCGCATAAGTGCGCTTATTGCACCTTAATATACGCTCGGCCTATCTCTACCTTAACTTGATTATCTTGATCAAGTTTGAATGTTTTCAGGTCGAGGCCGTAAATATGAACAGAGCGCGGACGGGGCTGCATGCGCCCGATCACTTAAAATACGCCAACAGGAATATGAACCCCGTCACAACTGCCGACCGGTGGCGTAGCAGATCCGCGTTATTATTCGCGACAACCATCCTGTGCAGCCTGTCTGCCGTATCATCGATCCGGGCTCAGGAAAACCAGTCGGAGACAATACTCACACCGATCGTCATCGATGGGGGAAAAGAAAGCCCGACCGGTCCCGATGACAGCATCGTTGCCAAGCGCAGCAGGGGAGCGGCCAAAACCGATACGCCGCTTCTGGAAACACCTCAGGCGGTCAGTGTCGTTACGCGCCAGCAGATAGAAGCACAAGGCGCCAATACCATCGCACAGGCCCTGCGTTACACACCGGGCACCATGTCCGAACCTTCCGGTTTCGACATTCGTTACGACTGGCTCTTCGTGCGCGGCTTCGACACCCATGGCACAATCTGGATGGATGGGCTCGCCATTGCCGGAGACGCCAGCAGCTATGCGACGCCAAGCATCAATCCCTATGCGCTGGAACGGATCGAGGTTCTCAAGGGGCCTGCATCCGTACTCTATGGCCGCACCATACCGGGCGGTCTTGTCAACTATGTCAGCAAACGGCCTCAGACGACACCGCACAATGAAGTCGAGATCGGCACATCCGCTTTTGGCGGAATACAGACATCCTTCGATTCCACCGGGCCTTTGACGCAAGACGGCGCATGGTCCTACCGCTTCATCGCACAGGGTCGCAACATGGGCACGCAGGTCGATTCCGAGCGCGACAGGCAGATCATGATTGCCCCAAGCCTGACATGGTCGCCGGATAATGATACATCGCTCACACTTTACGGATATTACCAGAAAGACGATCCCAAGAACTTTAACCCCCGCTTTTTCCCTGCCATCGGCACATTGCTGACCAACCCTCATGGGCAAATTCCCCGGGACATTAATTTCGGCAATTCCGGCGCGAATGAATTCAACCGGGATTTTTATGCTCTCGGCTACGCGTTTTCTCATGACTTCAATGAAACATGGAGTGTCCGCCAGAACCTGCGCTATTCGCGCTCGAGCCAGGATATGTTCCTCGTGCTCCCCAACCCCGCCTTCATCTACCAGAAAGATGGCCACACGCTGAACCGCGTTTCTGCAGGCTCCGATGACCAGATTACGAATTTCAACGTCGACAATCAGCTTGAGGCGCGGTTCGATACGGGTGCCCTGCACCATACGACATTATTCGGTTTCGACTATCTGC
>JAATGD010000167.1 GCA_015654965.1 Hyphomicrobiales bacterium | reverse complement strand
GAACAGGCTTGATACCAGCTCCGTGCGCCCGGCCCCGACCAGCCCGGCAATCCCCAAAATCTCCCCGCGTCTCAGCTCGAAAGAAACATCATCGACCACCTTGCGGTCGGGATTGGTCACATCCCAGCAACTCACATTACGCGCTTCAAGAATAACCTCACCCAGATCATGCGGCTCACGCGGAAAAAGGTTCTTCATTTCACGCCCCACCATCATGGTGATGATGTCCGGCGTGCTCAATTCCGCCATCGGTTTTGTGGCAATATGCGCGCCATCGCGAATGATCGTCACCACATCCGATATCTCGGCCACTTCATCGAGCTTGTGGGAAATATAGACGCAAGCCATGCCCTGCGCTTTGAAATCCTTGATCAGATCAAGCAGAATGCGCGTTTCCGATGCAGTCAGCGCCGAGGTCGGTTCGTCAAGGATCAGAAGCCTTGCCTTTTTATTGATTGCCTTTGCAATCTCGATCAATTGCTGCTTGCCGCCTGAATAATGATAGACGGGCAAGGCGACATTGATATCGTGGATATTAAGGCGCGCAAGCAATTCGGTCGCCCGCGCATTCATCTGGTCGTAATCAATGAAACCGCCCGAGGTCGGCTCGGAACCCAGAAAGATATTTTCCGCAACGCTCAAATGCGGAACCATCATCAGTTCCTGATGGATGATGACGATGCCTGCGGCTTCGGTGTCGCGAATGCCGCTCGCTTTCAAGGGCGCTCCGTCCCATAAAATCTCGCCTGTCCATGTCCCATAGGGATAAACCCCGGACAGGACTTTCATCAGGGTGGATTTGCCCGCCCCGTTTTCTCCGCACAGCCCGACACATTCCCCCGCACGCACCTTGAGGTAAATGCCGTCCAGCGCCTTCACACCGCTGAACTCTTTACCGATATTGCGCATTTCCAGAAGATATTCAGACATGAACGGGACCCGATACGACAACGCTGTCAGAGACAGACGGTGAAAATTTTGAGTGCGCTGGATGCCTTTGACCGGCATCCAGCCTCATTTCATCTTCACAGCAGCGAAAGCTTATTTGCCGTCGATCTGCGCCTGGGTATAAAAGCCGTCCTTGACATAAATATCGACATTATCCTTGGTGACGGCGGTCGGTGTGAGCAGAAGCGTATCCACCTGCTTGGAGCCATTGTCGAGCTTGGCATTGAATTGCGGCGTCTCGCCCTTCACCATCTGCACGGTCAGCTTGGCGGCTTCCTCGGCAATCAGCTTGAGCGGCTTGTAAACAGTCACGGTCTGTGTGCCGTCAATCAGCCGTTTGACGGCCGCAAGATCGCTATCCTGCCCCGACACGGCTGTCTTGCCGGCCAGTCCCTGCGCTGCAAGCGCCTGAATGGCGCCACCAGCCGTGCCGTCATTGGATGCCACAACCGCGTCGATCTTGTTTTGCGCAGCCGTCAGCGCATTTTCCATGATCGAAAGCGCTTCCGTCGGGCTCCACTCTTTGACCCATTGCGAGCCAATGATCTTGACCTTGCCGGAATCGACCGCTTCTTTGAGCGCCTTTTCCTGACCGGCACGCAGAAGCTTGGCATTGTTGTCGGTTGGCGAGCCGCCCAGCAGATAATAATTGCCTTCCGGCTTTGCCTTGAGGACGGCTTCTGCCTGCATGAAGCCCACACGCTCATTGTCGAACGATATGTAAGCGTCGATATCGGCATTGAGGATCAGGCGATCATAGGACAGAACCTTGATGCCCGATGCCTTTGCATCTGCAACCACCGCATCGAAAACCTTGGAATTCATCGGCACGATCACGATGGCATCGACACCTTGCGAAATCAGGTTTTCGACCTGTTTCACCTGTTTTTCTTCATTTCCATCGGCCGATTGGACATTGACCTTGGCTCCGAGCTTTTCAGCGGCCGCAATGAAAAAATCGCGATCACGCGCCCAGCGCTCGACACGAAGATCATCGATGGAGAAACCGATAACCGGATTTTCCGGCGAAGCGGATGCAGGCACCACGCCCATGCCACCAAGCCCGAGAGCTGCAGCAACCAGTGCGCCGGTAATGAAATGACGACGTTTCATGCTTATTCCTCCCATGATCGCCGGACCATATGTTTGCGATAATCCGGCCCACCGGCTCCTCCTCTGGAGCCTGCTGCGTTAAAAAAAACCTCAAAAAATCTGTGATGCCTATATCTGATGCCCCTCCCATCAGCACCCTGCGCCCATACTCGTCCAGCTCAAGCATGTCGCCAGGAGCCGGATTCCTTCCTCCTGATCAATTGATACGCAAACAAAAACGAATAGCAAGGTTTTTTTGATTTACGTACCTCATCCCAATTTTGAGGGTGCTTTCCATCGTTCTCCTTCATAAGCAGGTGAATACTTCTCAGCGTGAGCGCGTTCATGCTAAAAGGCGCTTATGAGTGAATTGTCCGATATTTCCCCTGTCTATCATCCGCCAATGGTGCCTTATATCTCGATCCTCCATCGCGATGCGGATATATTGGTACTGGACAAGCCAAGCGGGCTTTTATCCGTACCCGGACGTCATCCGGCCCTCTCTGACAGTCTGGCTACGCGTGTGCAAAAACAATTTCCCACAGCGCTGATGATCAACCGGCTGGACAAAGACACATCGGGGCTTGTGCTCATGTCTCTCAACAGGCAGGCGCATGCAAAAATTGCCGCGCAATTTGAAGCGCGAACCACGCATAAAAGCTATATTGCCGTGGTCTGGGGAAACGTACGCGAGGAAGAAGGGCTGATTGATCTGCCGATGGCCATCGACCCCGACAACAAGCCACGCCACAGGGTCGATCATGACAATGGAAAACCGGCCCAGACACGCTGGCAGGTTCTGCAACGTTAT
>JAATGD010000279.1 GCA_015654965.1 Hyphomicrobiales bacterium | reverse complement strand
GGTGCCGGTGTCGATCAGTTCAAAGCCGGGAGCGTTGGCGATCATGTGAAACTGGTGCGCATGGTTGAGGACGGCATCATCCGCATGATGCAGGAATATGTGACGCTTGGTGTGCTAAGCCTGCATCGGGAAGCGATCGCTTATCGCGAGCAGCAGAAAAACCAGCAATGGCAGGCGCTTCCTATCCCGCAGGCCGATGAGCGGCGGGTCGGGTTTCTGGGGCTTGGCCTGCTGGCGCAGGCCTCAATCGAACGGCTCAAACCGTTTGCGTTTCCGCTTGCGGGCTGGAGCCGCAACCCGAAAGAGATCGAAGGCGTCGAATGTTTTCATGGTTCGGAGCAGTTTGCGCAGTTCTTGCGCCAGACTGATATTCTTGTCTGCCTCCTGCCACTGACCGATGAGACACGGCATATACTCAAAGCCGATCTGTTGGCGCTTTTGCCGAAAGGCGCGCGGCTTTTGCATGTGGGGCGCGGCCCGCAGCTTGATCAGGACGCGCTGATCGAAGCGCTCGACAGCGGACAGCTTGCAGCGGCGATGCTGGACGTGACCGATCCCGAACCGTTGCCAATTGGGCATCCGCTCTGGTCACATCCGAAAGTGTCGATCACGCCGCATATCGCTTCTGTCACCCAACCCCATACGGCTGCCAGATCGGTGATTGAGAACATTCGTCGTCATCGTGCCGGAGAAGAATTGATCGGTCTGGTTGACCGGCAAAAAGGCTATTGAAGACATATGAAAGACAAGGGAAACGACATGTCACTTCTGATCACGATCGATCCAAATCCGGATTTTGCCCCGAAAGAAGCCTTGCCTACAGCGGAGCGTCTCATTTCCGGCAACCCGTCGTTCAAGACATGGGCGCAGGATGCGTCCAGAGACGACAAGATATTGACCGGAGTATGGGAAGCAACGCCGGGTGAAACCCATTCCATCAAGGGCACAATGCTGGAATTCTGTCATATCTTGTCCGGCCTTGTGGAAATTGAAGAAAAAGACGGTGAAACCAAGACCTATCGCGCAGGCGACAGCTTTGTCATGAAGCCGGGTTTTGTCGGCGTGTGGCGGACGATTGAAACCGTGCGCAAGATCTATGTCTGTGTCTACGAATAGGCCTTCGCATTCGGCTGTTTTCCCATCAAGACAAATGCGAGCTACGCCATGACATTAAGCTTTGATCCTGAAACGCTCGAACTCCCCTTGTACCATTATATTGGCGGGGAAAGGGTGGCGGCGACGGGTGGTCTTGAAATGCACAGGCCTTCCGATGGCAAAGCCTATGGTGAATGCCCCGTTGCAGATAGTGCGTTGGTCGATCGTGCCGTGCAGTCTGGGAAACAGGCGTTCAAAACAAGCGGCTGGGCGGATGCCCGCCCGCGTGAACGGCTCAATGCCATGCATCGCTGGGCTGATCTGATCGAGCAGGAAGCGCTGATATTGGCGCGGATGGAAGCGGTTTCCTCGACCCGGCCCATTGCGCAGCTTATCGAAGGCGATGTCGCTGTTACGGCTGAACAAATTCGCTTTTTTGCAGAATTTGCCGACAAGGAAGGCAGCGATGTCGTTCCGACAAGTGCCAATACATTCGGCATGACATTGAGCGAGCCTTATGGTGTCATCGGGGCGATCACACCGTGGAATTATCCGCTCTCCATGGCTGGCTGGAAGCTTGGGCCAGCACTGGCCGCGGGTAATGCGGTCGTGCTGAAACCCTCGGAAATCACGCCGTTTTCAACGCTCTTCATGGCGGAACTTGCGGTCAAGGCAGGCATACCGGCGGGGCTGATCAATATCGTTCTCGGTGACGGCCCGACAACCGGCAATGCGATCACCGGCCATGCGGATATTGCCAAAGTGAGTTTCACCGGCTCCACAATGGCGGGTGCCGCGATCATGGAAAACATTGCCCGCACCGGCATCAAGCCCATGACGCTGGAACTGGGCGGAAAAAGTCCGCAGGTGGTTTTTGCCGATGCCGATCTGGAACTTGCGGCCTGCGCCATCACGCGCAGCATTACCTCCAATGCGGGGCAGGCCTGTGTCGCCGGGTCACGGCTGATTGTGGCGGAAGATATTGCCGATGCGCTCAGTGCAGCCATCGCACGCCACATGGCCGATATCAGGCCGGGGGTGACATGGGACGAAAACACGCAATATTCGCCGATCATTTCCGAACGCCAGCTTGGCCGGATCGATGCAATCGTGAACAAAGCTGCAAACCTTGGTGCGCACTGTGTTGTGGGTGGCAAAAGAATGGACCGGGACGGTTATTTTTATGAGCCGACTTTGCTGCGCGGTGTCGATGAAAATTCGCCGGCTGTGACCGAGGAAATCTTTGGCCCCGTGCTGACAATACAGACCTTTGGCACAGAAGAGGAAGCGCTGGCGCTGGCCGATCATCCGACCTATGGTCTGGCGGCGGGTCTGTTCACACGTGATCTATCCCGCGCCATCCGTGTTACCAAGCGTTTGCAGGCGGGCACAATCTGGGTCAACCGTTATGGCCGTTCGCGTGATCATATCCTGCCGACGGGTGGCTATAAAAGTTCAGGCATTGGCAAGGACCTTGGCCGTGACGCCTATCTGGCCAATCGTAAATCCAAAAGCGTACTCATTGATCTTTGAGGATGATATCATGAAAACTCATTCGATTGCCCTGATCCCCGGCGACGGCATCGGCAAGGCTGTAACCGGTGCGACTTGGCAGGTTTTACAAGCTGTGGCCCCAAAAAATGGCTTTGCGCTGAAGGGAGAAAGCTTTCCATGGTCCTGTGCCTATTATCATGAAACCGGCAGTATGATGCCAGCGGACGGTATCGAGACATTGCGCAAATTCGATGCGATCTATCTCGGTGCTGTCGGCTGGCCCGCGCAAGTGCCGGATTCGGTGTCGCTGCATGGGTTGTTGCTGCCAATCCGCAAGGCTTTCGTGCAATATGCCAATATCCGCCCGCACAGGCTTCTGCCGGGTGTCACCGGGCCATTGCGCTCGGAGGGTTTTGATATTTTGTGCATTCGCGAGAATACGGAAGGCGAATATTCAGGCGCTGGCGGACGCGTGCACTCCGGCACAAAGGATGAAGTCGCGGTGGAAACGGCGATTTTCACGCGGGTCGGTGTCGAACGCATCATCCGCTTTGGTTTTGAGCAGGCGCGCACGCGCCGCAAGAAGCTGGCTTCGGTGACTAAATCCAATGCGCAGAAATATTCCATGGTGTTCTGGGACGAGGTGACGAAGGATGTCGCGAAAGACTATCCCGATGTCGAAGTCTCCCATTATCATATCGATGCCATGGCAGCGCGTATGGTCATGGCACCGGAAAGCCTTGACGTGATCGTGGCTTCCAATCTTTTTGGCGATATTCTGACCGATCTGGGAGCTGCTATTCAGGGTGGGCTGGGCTATGCGGCTTCGGCCAATATCAACCCGGACCGCAACGCGCCCTCCATGTTCGAGCCGGTGCATGGTTCTGCGCCCGATATTGCCCATCTGGGCATTGCCAATCCGATTGCAGCAATCTGGTCGGGCGCGATGATGCTGGATCATCTGGGCGAGCATCAGGCTGCAAAAGACGTCATGAGCGCAATCGAGACTGCGACCGCGCAAGGTATTGGCACCATTGCGGGCCAGGACAAGACAGACAGGATCACGCAGGCCGTGCTTGATGCTCTCGCATAAGGAAAGAAAGAACGATGCATAAATTGAAAGATCAGGCGCTGTTCAGGCAGCAGGGCCTTATTGGCGGTGTCTGGCAGGACGCGGCTTCAGGTGCAACCGTCGATGTCACCAATCCCGCGAGCCTTGGTACATTGGGCACAATCCCGGATATGGGGCGCGAGGAGACGCGGGCGGCGATTGATGCGGCAGAGGCCGCCTTCAAGCCATGGAAAAAGAAGACCCATGCCGAACGCGCCGCATTGCTGGAGCGCTGGTTTGCTTTGATGATCGAGCATGAGCAGGATCTGGCGCTGCTATTGACGCTGGAACAGGGCAAGCCGCTCGGTGAAGCCTTGGGCGAAATTCGCTATGGCGCATCCTTCGTCAAATGGTTTGCCGAGGAAGCGCGCCGTATCGATGGCGGCACCATTCCCTCGCCAACCGCCGACCGTCGCATATTGGTGCTGAAGGAAGCGGTCGGTGTCTGTGCGATCATCACCCCGTGGAATTTCCCCAATGCCATGATTACGCGTAAGGTGGCACCGGCGCTGGCCGCTGGCTGCACCGTTGTCATCAAGCCATCGGAATTTACGCCGTTTTCAGCGCTTGCATTGGGTGTTCTGGCCGAGCGCGCCGGCATACCGTCAGGCGTGATCAATATCGTTACCGGAATGCCGACGCAGATCGGCAATGAGCTGATGGCCAATGAAGTCGTGCGCAAGATCTCCTTCACGGGATCGACCCGCGTTGGCTCGCTTCTGATGCGGGGCGCTGCCGACAGCATCAAGCGCCTGAGCCTTGAACTGGGTGGCAATGCGCCTTTCATCGTGTTTGACGATGCCGATCTCGATCAGGCGGTGGAAGGCACCATTGTCTCGAAATTCCGCAATGGCGGACAGACTTGCGTCTGTTCCAATCGCATTCTGGTGCAGGCGAGTATTTACGATGCCTTTGCCGCGAAACTGTCAGCCCGTGTCGCTGAGATGAAAGTCGGTGCTGGAACCGATGCGAATGTCGCCATCGGTCCGATGATCAATCATGCGGCGATTGAAAAGATCGAGCGCCATGTGAGCGATGCGCTGGCGCATGGCGCAAAAATTCTTGCACAAAGCGAACAGGTGCCGGAAGGCCGCCAATATGCGCGTCCTGTCGTGCTGGGGGATGCGACAACGGATATGCTGCTCGCATCCGAAGAAACCTTTGGGCCGGTCGCGCCGCTTTTCCGTTTCGAGACGGAAGAAGAAGCGATTGCCATTGCCAATGGCACGCCGTTCGGTCTTGCCGCCTATTTTTTCACCGAAAATCTCAAGCGTTCGTGGCGAGTGGCGGAAGCACTGGAATTCGGCATGGTGGGGCTGAATACCGGCGCGATTTCAACGGAAGTCGCGCCCTTCGGCGGCGTCAAGCAATCAGGGCTGGGTCGCGAGGGATCGAAGCTCGGGATTGAAGAATATCTGGAAATCAAGACGCTGCATGTCGGCGGATTATAATGCGAAAAGGGCGGTTTTACCGCCCTTTTTCATCACTGGATTTTATCGAGAAACTTGTAGTAAAGCCCGACCAGCGGCAGAAACCACGGCTTGCCGGAATAGCCGGGAATGGTTGGCCATTCGAGATTGGCGCCCGGATTGTGGTCGCCGCGGCCCAGAATGGCATCGGCGAGATATATGCCCATCTGGGTTGACATTTGCGCGCCATGGCCGGAATAGCCCATCGCATAGAAGACGCCATCGGCAAAACCCGCACGCGGATAACGGTCCTGCGTCATGTCAACCAGACCGCCCCAGCAATAATCGATCTCAATCTTGGCGAGATGCGGGAAAATCTGTGCCATGCTTGCGCGCAGGATCGCGCCGTTTTTGGCATCGGAGCGCTGGTCGGACGTGGTGGAAAAACGCGCGCGTCCGCCAAAGATCATGCGATTGTCGGGAGCCAGACGAAAATAATTGCCGATATTCATCGAGGTCACATAGGTGCGATTGCCGGGCATGGTGGTGGCAATCTCGTCTTGCGTCAGCGGGCGTGTGGCGATGATGAAACTGCCGACCGGAATGATGCGCTTGCGGAAATAGGAAAAATTATCGCTCGTATAGGCTCCGGTCGCAACGATAACCGTATCAGCGGTTACGTGCCCGCGAGACGTGGTGATATGGTGGCGGCCATCGGGCTTTGTCCGTTCAAGGACCGGAGTGTTTTCAAAAATGACGGTGCCATGGCGGGCCGCGGCGCTCGCAAGGCCGGTCACGTAACGCCCCATATGCATCATGGCGCTTTTCTTTGACAGCATCGCACCGTGAAACGCGTTGGAACCGACTTCACCTGCCAGCTCGTCGCGTCGCAAAAGGGCTGTATCCGTATCGACTTCCGCATGGATGGCCTCGAAATTGCGCGCAAGGCCGTCGAAATGCGCGGGCTTTGAGGCCAGTTTCAATTTGCCCGCACGGCGGAAGGCGCAGTCGATATTCTCTTGTTCGACAATATGCTCGATTGCATCGATGGAGGCGTCAAACGCCTTGTAAAGCGCCTTGGCGCGATCTGCGCCAAGGTGTTGTTTGGCCGCGATGAAGCTATGGGCGAGGCCATTGTTGAGGTGGCCACCATTGCGACCCGAAGCGCCCGAACCCACTTGTTCCGTCTCGAAAAGGGCAACACGGCTTCCCGCCTTGGCGAGATGCAATGCAGCCGAAAGCCCGGTGAAGCCGCCACCGATGATAGCGACATCGTAATGCCCTTCCGGCGGGGACTGTTCCGCAGCTGTGAAGGGCGGTGTGGTATCGTGCCAGTAGGGTTTGAATTGCATTTTTAAAGCCCGACAACACCGGCGAGGCCGGAAATATCCTTGATTTCGGTATAGCCGTAATAGGGATTGGCAGGCTCGTGGCCGCGATTGACCCAGACCTTGTTCTTGATGCCGAGATCATGCGCCGACATCAGATCATAACGGAACGAGGATGAGACGTGGAGAATGTCTTCCGGCTTGGCGTTGAGCTGGTCGAGCATATATTCAAATGCCTTGAAGCGCGGCTTGTAGGCTTGTGCCTGCTGCGCGGTATAGACGGCATGAAAAGGCGCGCCGAGCTTTTCGACATTGTGGTGAATCTGCTCGTTCATGGCGTTTGACAGGATGACCAGCGGGATTTCCTTTGCAACCCTGGCAAGACCGGCTGGCACATCGGCATGGGGTCCCCAGCTGGGCACTTTTTCATAAATCTTGCGTGCGTCTTCCGCCTTGAAGGTCACATTGTTTTTCTTGCATGTGCGCTCGACGGCATTGTGAATGACTTCATTATATGGCTTCCAGTCGCCGAGGATTTCATCAAGACGATAGGCGGCAAAGTTTTTGATGAACTGCAGCATGCGGTTTTCATCAAGCTGGTCACCATAAAGGTCACGTGCCGCTTCCGCCATCTGGAAGTTGGTCAGAGTGCCGTAGCAATCGAAGGTGATATATTTCGGTCTAAACGGGGCCATGATGTCTTCCTTCCCAGCCTTGCAGGCACTCTTGTGCCGTTCGCATACATCATAAGGGGCGGCGGTTGGACTAATCACTGCATTGCTGTCTCAACAAAGCATATTGTTTCGTATCTCATCGATGCTTTGGCAGAGAGTTGCGCTGGCTTGTCTCCTCGACAGGACATCATGGATGTTCTGCCTGTCGTTTGCTTGCCGCCACGGCATAAGATGCGGCACCGGCCGCAAAGGACAGTGAAAACACATGTCATTTGGCTGCTGCTCAGGATGAACTGCTGCAAGCGGCATTCTAATCTGGATGCATGAAAAACTCTGCTGCGAAATCAATCACGACCACATCACCGCTCACCCTCGCATCGATGACGCATGATCATCTCGATGCGGCCCATGCCTTGTCGCAACAGGCTGGCTGGCCGCATCGTCGCGATGACTGGGCATTGGTGCTGGACTTAAGCCAGGGTGTGGTGGCGCTGGAAAATGGCCGCGTGGTGGGAACCGCGATGACAACGCCGTTCGGAGATGATGTCGCGACCATCAATATGGTGATTGTCGATGAAGCCATGCGGGGGCGCGGCGTTGGCCGCGCACTGATGCAGGCAGCCCTTGATGCGACAGGCGGGCGCGATTGTCTGCTCGTTGCGACAAAGGATGGTCTGCCGCTTTATGAAAAGCTGGGTTTTGTTGCCAATGGCGAGGTCGTGCAGCATCAGGGCGTGGCTGCAAAGATCGATGCGCCGGATCATGTCTTATGGGCGCAGCCGCAGGATCATGATCGCCTTGTGGCGCTGGATCACCTTGCTTATGGCCATGACCGTTCAGGACTGATGCAGCTTTTGAAAGAGCAGGCGCAATTTGCGGTTCTGTGCTCTGCTGATCAGATCGAGGGCTTTGCGGTAATCCGCGCCTTTGGCCGTGGTCTGGTGATCGGGCCTGTCGTGGCAAAGACCGATGATGACGCCCGCGCATTGATTGATTTTCTGCTCTCGAAACATACGGGCGAATTTGTCCGTGTCGATACGGCAATATCCACCAATCTGACGGATTGGCTGGGCGCACGCGGACTTGTTCATGTCGGGGGCGGAATAACGATGCGACGCGCCGCAAAGCCTTTTGAAGAAAACAGCACGGCTGAATACCAAACATATGCGCTTGTAAATCAGGCATTAGGTTGATCTGGAGACACTCATGCTCAGCAATTCCTTGATCGAACTCGACCGCGCCCATCTGGTGCATCCGGTTTCGTCTTATCGCAGCCACGAAGCCACGGGCGTTCGTGTCCTCAAATCGGGTCAGGGGGCGCGGGTGACGGATGCATCCGGCCACACATTGCTCGATGGTTTTGCGGGCCTGTGGTGCGTTAATGCCGGTTATGGTCAGGACAGCATTATCGAAGCCGCCACAAGACAGCTCAAGGAATTGCCTTATGCAACCGGCTATTTCGGTCTGGGGTCTGAACCGGCCATCCGTCTTGCGGCGGAACTGGCGGAGCGGGCGCCGGGCGACCTCAATCACGTCTATTTCACGCTGGGCGGCTCGGATGCGGTCGATAGCACCATCCGCTTCGTGCGCTATTATTATCATGCCAAGGGCACACCGCAAAAAGACCAGTTCATTTCGGTCGAATATGGTTATCACGGCTCTACCACGGCAGGGGCGGGACTAACCGCGCTTCCCGCCTTTCATGCGGGTTTTGGTGTTCCTTATGACTGGCAGCATAAAATTCCGTCGCATTATGCCTATCGCAATCCGGCAGGCTCCGATCCGCAGGCGATCATCGATGCCTCGGTTGCCGTTCTGCGTGCAAAGATCGAGGAACTGGGTGCGGAACGTGTCGCAGCCTTCTATGTCGAACCCATTCAGGGTTCAGGCGGTGTGCTGGTGCCGCCGCCGGGCTGGCTCAAGGCCATGCATGCTCTGTGCAAGGAATATGATGTGCTGTTCATCGCCGATGAGGTCATTACCGGATTTGGCCGCACGGGACCGCTTTTTGCCTGCTCGGAAGAGGATGTGGTGCCGGATTTCATCACGACCGCCAAGGGGCTGACCTCCGGCTATGTGCCGATGGGGGCCGTGTTCATGTCCGAACATGTCTACAACACGATAGCGGACGGTGCCGGCAAGGCCGCAGTCGGTCACGGCTACACCTATTCCGCTCATCCGGTCAGTGCGGCTGTGGGGCTTGAATGCCTGCGTCTTTATGAAGACGGGCTTCTGGAAAATGGTCGTAAAGCGGGCAAGCGCCTGATGGCAGGTTTGCGCTCGCTCAGTGATCATCCGCTGGTCGGCGATGTGCGTGGGCGCGGTATGCTGGCGGCCATTGAGCTGGTCGTCGACAAGGAACGCAAGACACCGCTTCCGGCGGCAGCCGATCCGTCGCGCCGTATTTTCGATCGTGCCTGGGATAATGGGCTGGTCATCCGCGCCTTTGCCAATGGCGTTCTGGGCTATGCGCCACCGCTCTGCTGCACGGATGAAGATATCGATGCGATTATCGAGCGCACGCGCAAGACGCTTGATCAGACGCTGGCGGATGAAGATGTGCGCGCTGCAATGAAGGGATAGGTTTTTGAGGCGCGGCAGTATGAATGGGCCGGAATTTCGTGAAACTCGCGAGATTCGCAATTTTATGCTGCCGATCGCAGCAATTCAGCGTCATTGATGCGCCGCGCCATAACACACTGCTCATGCTGGCAAAGGTCAGGACGAAACGAAAATCCGCTGGATGGAATTGGGATGCCGGATCGTGTCCGGTGAGTGCCGGCTGGCTTCCCATCCCTGAAACAGCGACTTCTGCCGATACTGTAACGAGGTATTCGAGACGACCGAACTGCTGAAACCATGGTGAAGCCGGTAGCAATAAACCGATGCACCAGATGTCGCTGTCAAAAAAGGGGAATTGTCATGAGCGAGAAGATAATCAACTGGACTTCTTCCGACGACCGGATGATCGAGAATGCAATTCGTCGCGGGGCAACCCGGCGCGAATTGTTGCAGATGATGATGATGGGTGGTGTCGCCACCCTTGCCAGCGCGAGTATTCTCGGTCGTGCGACATCAGCCGTTGCCGCAGCCCCTGTGAAGGGCGGCTTTATCAAGGCGGCAGGTTTCAGTGCTTCGACGGCGGATACGCTTGATCCGGCCAAGGGGTCGAATGCGACCGATTATGTTCGCTGCTCGGCTTTCTATAATCGTCTGACTTTCCTTGACGGGCAGGGGCAGACCCGGATGGAACTGGCAGAAAGCCTTGAGAGCGAAGACGCCAAGGTCTGGACCGTCAAATTGCGCAAGGGGGTGACGTTTCATGACGGCAAGTCGCTGAGCGCGGATGATGTCGTCTTTTCCCTGATGCGCCATCAAGACCCCGCGGTCGGCTCCAAGGTCAATGCGCTGGCCAAGCAGATTACCGCTGTCAGGAAGATCGACGACACGACGGCGGAAATCACGTTGGAAAACGCAAATGCCGATTTGCCGACCATTCTGGCGCTGCATCATTTCATGATCGTCGCCGATGGCACGAGTGATTTCTCCAAGGGTAATGGAACGGGCCCCTTCATCTGCAAGGAATTCCAGCCGGGTGTGCGCTCGATTGCGGCGCGCAACGAAAATTACTGGAAGAGCGAAGGCCCCTATCTCGACTCGTTTGAATTTTTTGCGATTTCGGATGAAAGCGCGCGTATGAATGCGGTCCTGTCGGGGGATATTCATCTGGGCGCGAACCTCAATCCGCGTTCGCTGCGTGTGCTGGAAAACAATCCGGCGGCAAAACTCTTCATTTCCAAGCTTGGCACCTATACCAATCTGAATATCCGCCTTGATATGGCGCCGGGCGACAAGGCAGGCGTTGCCGAAGCCTTCAAATACCTCACCAATCGCGAGGTCATTCAGAAATCGGTGCTGCGTGGTCTGGCAGACATTGCCAACGACCATCCGATTCCTGCGAACAACAAATATCACAATGGCGAACTCAAGCAGCGTGCATTCGATCCGGAACGAGCCAAATCCCTGCTTGAAAAGGCCGGGGTGCTGGGACAGGAAATTCATGTAACCGCTGCCGAAGCTGCGTCATCAGCCCTTGATTATGCGATGGTCTTGCAACAGGCAGCTTCGACCATTGGCCAGAAGATCGTTATCGACCGTGTGCCGTCGGATGGCTACTGGTCCAACCACTGGCTGAAGGATGCCGTGCATTACGGCAATATCAATGCGCGTCCGACGCCGGATATCCTGTTTTCGCTGCTCTATAAATCCGATGCGCCGTGGAACGAAAGCCTCTGGAAGAATGAAAAGTTCGATTCCATGCTTGTCGAAGCGCGCGGACTTCTGGATGATGGCAAGCGCAAGGAAATCTATGGTGAAATGCAGGCCATGATTTCCAATGAAGCGGGAACCGTTATTCCGGTCTTCATGTCCAATGTGGATGTGATCTCGCCCAAGCTCAACGGCCTTGAGCCGAACCCGCTGGGCGGTATGATGGGCTATGCTTTTGCCGAATATGCGTGGCTTGCGGCCTGATCCTGCATCACGCTCTTTCGCTTGTCCGGTCTGGACGGAATAATCATTTTGCCCAGACCGGCGGTTTTACCCGAGAATGGGGATGCGCCTGCCCATGAAGTCGCCTGTGTTCAATCTCGTCACGAAGCGTCTGGCTGTTGCCGTTGTCACGCTTTTGATCGTTGCGTTCACGATTTTCTTTGCAACGGCCATGCTTCCCGGCGATGTGGCCGAAATTCTTCTGGGGCAGGCCGCAACACCTGAAGCGGTGGCCGGGCTTCGTCACGCCATGCATCTCGATGAACCGGCATTTTTGCGTTTTCTCTATTGGCTGGGCAATTTGCTGCGCGGTGATATGGGTGTTTCTTATGTGAACAACATGCCGATTGCCGATCTTATCGGCGGGCGGCTGATCAACTCGCTCAAGCTTGCCGGTGTGACGGCTGCCCTTTCGGTGCCGGTTGCGCTCTTTCTGGGGATTACGGCTGCCATCATGCGTGGCACCTTCTATGATCGCCTTGTCTCGATTATCACGATTTCGGTCATTTCAGTGCCCGAATTCATGGTGGCGACCATCGCCGTCATTGTCTTTGCCGTCTATCTCGGGTGGTTTCCGGCGCTTTCCATGGCCAATGAGGTGACGTCTTTCTCAGGCCTGCTGAAAGTTTTTGCCATGCCGGTCATCACCTTGAGTTTTGTTATCTCCGCACAGATGATCCGCATGACCCGTGCGGCCGTGCTTGAGACGCTCAACGCGCCCTATGTTGAAATGGCGCTTCTCAAAGGCGCTTCGCGCAGCCGGATGGTACTGATCCATGCGCTTCCCAATGCATTGGGACCGATCGTCAACGCGGTTGCCCTGTCGCTGTCCTATCTGCTGGGCGGCGTCATCATCGTGGAGACGATTTTCAATTATCCCGGCATTGCCAAACTGATGCTCGATGCTGTGGCAACGCGCGATCTGCCGCTGATCCAGACCTGTGCGATGATTTTCTGTTTTGGCTATCTCCTGCTCATCACGATAGCGGACATGATTGCTATCCTATCCAATCCGAGGCTGCGATAATCATGACTGCTTCCGTTTCCAAACAACCCAAAGCAGGATCGTCCCGCCTCGGCTATCGCATCAATATGGTCGGCGCGGTTTCCTTCCTGATCATTCTGCTCTGGGCGATCATTGCCGTCTTCGCGCCATGGATTGCCCCGCATCCGGTGGGGGAAATCGTCGATTTCGACTTTTTCGGCCCGCAGAGCAGCCAGTTCCCGCTGGGTACCGATTATCTCGGACGTGATATGCTCTCGCGTATCATTTATGGTGCCCGCTTTACGGTCGGCATATCGCTTGCGGCAGTCTTCCTCGCCTCCTTCTGTGGCGTGATGCTGGGCATGACGGCGGCGGTTATCGGCGGCTGGTTCGATTCAGCGCTCAGCCGTTTTCTCGATGCCCTGGTATCTATTCCCAGCAAGATATTGGCCCTTGTGATTGTAGCGGGCGTCGGTTCGTCCATCCCGATACTGATTGCAACGCTGGCCGTCATCTACACGCCCGGCAGCTATCGTTTCGCGCGCGCACTGGCCGTCAATATCAACACGATGGATTATGTGACGGTGGCAAAGGCGCGGGGCGAGAAAATATTCTATCTGATCCGCTCTGAAATCCTGCCGGGAATCATCGGTCCGGTGCTTGCCGATTTTGGCCTGCGCTTTGTGTTTATCGTTCTGCTTTTGTCGAGCATGTCGTTTCTGGGACTGGGTGTGCAGCCGCCATTTGCCGATTGGGGCGCACTGGTGAAGGAAAATATCGGCGGGCTTTCCTTTGCCGCACCCGCCGTCGTCTTTCCCTCCATCGCCATTGCGAGCCTGACCATCAGCGTCAATCTCCTGATTGATAATCTTCCGCAGAAAATCCGCGACAGGAGCGAATGATGAGCAAGCTTGTCGAAGTCATCAATCTGCGTGTGGATGCCAAAACCGATTCCGGTCGCAAGGTCGAGATCATTCGCGGTGTCAGTTTTGATATTGCGGAAGGTGAAATCGTGGCGCTGATCGGCGAAAGCGGTTCTGGCAAGACGACGATTGCCCTGACCTTGATGGGCCATACCCGGCCCGGCTGCCGCATTGACGATGGTCTGGTCAGGATTGGCGGGGAGGATATTGTCGGTCTTTCCGAGCGCAGACGTGCAAGCAAGCGCGGCACAAAGGTTTCCTATGTGCCGCAAAGTGCGGCGGCTTCCTTCAATCCCGCCTATCGCATCATGGATCAGGTCATCGAGGTGACGAAAATCCACAAGCTGATACCAAGGGAGGAGGCGCGTAAGAAAGCCATTGAGCTGTTCAAGGCACTTGCATTGCCCAATCCCGAAACCATTGGCGATCGCTATCCGCATCAGGTGTCTGGCGGGCAGTTGCAACGGCTTTCGGCAGCCATGGCGCTGATTGGTGATCCGCAACTGGTGATTTTTGACGAGCCGACCACGGCGCTCGATGTGACGACGCAGATCGAAGTCTTGCGCGCCTTCAAGGCGGTGATGCGCAAGAACCGCATCGCCGGGGTCTATGTTTCGCATGATCTGGCGGTTGTGGCGCAGATCGCCGACCGCATTGTCGTACTCAAGGGCGGTGAAGTGCAGGAAGCGGGCACAACGCAGGATATTCTGCACAATCCGCAGCACGACTACACAAAGGAACTGCTTGCCGCTTTCGAGCCAGCGCCTCATAGGCGCGTTGATCGTGCCGAGGCTGAAAAGCCGTCGCCCTTGCTGGTGGTCGATAATGTACTGGCCGGTTATGGCATGGTTGGTAAATCAACCGAACCAGCGATGATTGCGGTCGATCATGTCAGTCTCGAGCTTTCGCGTGGGCAGAATCTTGGCATTATCGGTGAATCGGGTTGCGGCAAATCCACTCTGGCGCGTGTGATTGCGGGCATCCTGCCTGCCGTGCATGGCCGGATATTGTTTGATGGTAAGGAGATGGATCGCGATTTGCGCAGCCGCAGCCGCGAGCAATTGCAGCAATTGCAGATCGTCTTTCAATTTGCGGATACGGCACTCAATCCGGCCAAATCCATTGCCGATATTCTGGCGCGTCCCCTGTCTTTCTATCATGGCATGGAGAGGGCGGCGCGTGAGGCGCGTATCGATGAGTTGCTCGATATGGTGCGCCTGCCGCGCAATATGCGCTATCGTCGTCCCGGCGAATTGTCGGGCGGGCAAAAACAGCGCATCAATCTGGCCCGCGCTCTGGCCGCCAACCCCAAAATGATCATCTGCGATGAGATCACTTCGGCACTCGATACGGTGGTTGCGGCGGCCATCATCGATCTTTTGAAGGAATTGCAGCGTGAATTGTCGCTGTCCTATCTCTTCATCAGCCATGATTTATCGACCGTGCGCGCCATCTGCGATGAAGTCATCGTCATGTATGCGGGTCGGAAGATCGAGCAATTAAGCCCGGACACGATGGGAGAGGCGGCAAGCCATCCCTATTCAAAACTCTTGTTCTCCTCAGTGCCAAAGCTTGATACGGGCTGGCTTGATGGTCTGGAGCGCGATCCCGAACGACTTTCCATGTTCGACCAAGCCTGAATTGAGAAGACGAGCCAGCTATTCGTTGAACATGGCTTCCAGCGGAAGATGTGATTTCACGATGGGCGATTTCAGCACGACAAAGCTGAAATATTTGTCGATGCCGATATCCATATCGATCAGCCGCTCCATGATCGTCTGGTATTCGACAATTCCGGCGGTGACGAATTTCATCAGATAGTCGTAACCACCCGAAACGAGATGGCATTCGATAACGGAATCGATTTTCTCCACCGTTGCCAGAAAGCGTGCAAAATCGATTTGCCGGTGGTTTTTGAGGGTGATTTCGGTGAAAACCGTCAATGTCTGGCCAAGCTTGGAAACATCGATTTGTGCGCAATAGCCCGTGATATAGCCCTCGGACTGGAGCTTTTTTACCCGCATCAGGCAAGGACTGGGGGAAAGATTGACGAGTTCTGAAAGCTCGACATTGGTTATCCGTCCATTCTTCTGCATTTCGGAAAGAATTTTGATGTCGATTTTGTCGAGTTTCATAAGAAAACCAGTCATTCAATGCTTCGGGGCGGATTATTATCTTTTTCAGTCAAGCCCGCAATCCGGCATCATACGGATTCTGAAATTCAGTGGAGCTGCGAAGCCGCAATTGTTTGCACGCAATAATCCCCTGTCGCAATGACGGCAAACCATATGAAATTCTGTGCAGAAACAAACTCTGGAGCCTGACGCGGCCTTTGTCGCATTAGAATATGAAAAACACCGGAGTCTTGCGCATGTCTGCCCCTCTCTTGCACATCCAAACCCATGATGCCTTGCCCCAGGAGGCCGATGTCGTGGTCATTGGCGGCGGTGTCGTCGGCAGTTTTACGGCCTATTATCTGGCGCGCAGCGGTGTGAAGGTTGCGCTGGTTGAAAAGGGGCTTATTGCCGCCGAACAATCCAGCCGCAACTGGGGCTGGTGTCGTCAGCAAAATCGCGATGCGCGTGAATTGCCGATGGCGACCAAAAGCCTTGAACTGTGGGACAGGCTGGCGGGTGAACTGGGTGAGGATACGGGATTTCGTCGCTGCGGGCTGCTTTATCTTTCGCAGGATGAAGATGAAATTGCGACGTGGGCGCGCTGGCGCGATTTCGCCAAAACGGTTGGTGTCACAACCCATATGTTGAGCGCTTCGGAGGCGACCGCGCGGGGCAAGGCGACGGGACGGGACTGGAAAGGCGGTGTCTTTTCGCCGACGGATGGTATTGCCGATCCTTCGCGCGCAGTGCCGATGGTTGCGCGTGGCATCATGGCGGCAGGCGGCAGCGTGCATCAGAATTGTGCCGCGCGCGGTCTGGAATTGAGCGCAGGTCGCGTGAGCGCTGTCGTGACCGAAAAAGGCAGCATTCGCACGCGCACGGTTGTCATGGCGGGCGGTGCATGGGCATCGTCATTTTGCAACCAGCTCGGTATCCGCTTTCCGCAAGCCGCCGTACGTTCTTCCATTCTTTCGGTCGCTCCGGGTGCGCATGGACTGCCTGATGCACTCCATACGTCACAAGTCTCGATCACCCGACGTGTCGATGGCGGCTATACGCTGGCGATCAGTGGGCGTGCCCGTGTCGATACCACGCCGCAGCAATTGCGGTTTGGACGGGAATTCATCCCGATGTTCCTGCGTCGCTGGCGCAGCCTTGCGCCGGGAGGGCTGGAAGGCTGGCAGTCAGGGCATGAAACATTGAAGAAATGGGCGCTCGATGAGATCACACCCATGGAAAAATGCCGTATTCTGGACCCTCGACCCGATCAGCGTCAGATAGATCTGACATATAAGCGTGCGTGCGAATTATTGCCGGAACTGATCAAGACACCTATTGCAAACCGCTGGGCAGGCTATATAGACAGTACACCCGACGGGGTGCCGGCCATTGGCGAAATCAAGACAGTGCCAGGCTTCATTCTGGCGGCGGGCTTCAGTGGCCATGGTTTTGGTATAGGGCCGGGCGCAGGCCACATGATTGCCGATGTCATTCTGGGGCGTCAGCCGATTGTCGACCCGCAAGCCTACAGCCCGCAACGGTTGGACCACCATGCGTGGGGTAAGGTGGCCGACTTCTAGGCGTTTGGTTTCGGCAATTGCTGGATTGGGTTTAATCTGAATCGTTTGGCACAGATGCCACTGATTGCAGATGAACTCGCAGGGGGTGAGGACTTTTTGGGTCTTCAATCTTCGCCCGAAGCTGCAGGCTTCAATGAAGTTGGCAAGGTGCTTTGCAGTTGGACATGATTGTCGTACTGGAAGCGTTTAGAGCATAATCCGACCTTCGTTCAACGAGGATCGACTAGATTATGCTTAAAATAAAAGATGTTAGAGCGCCAATCTGATTCAATCAGATCGAAACGCGTTCTAACATTCGTAATGCTCCATCAAAGCACGGGGTCAAACACGTAATATAAGATAATATTACCCGTTAATACTTTCAATTGCGAAACGCGCCGTACCTGTTATAATGCAAAATATGATTATAATTTGTTACTAATATAATATTTTAATAATACAATGAGTATAAGACAGCGTTTATTTTAAATAATTTCATAATAATAACTTGTATTTATTGATTTGGGATATGATCAGAATTTTCACCAATACTTATACATCGCCTTGGCCCACGACGTATCAGTGGAAAGTGGTTTCGCCTGCTACACATCAGGTGCGCTCTCGTCCCCATATACGTGCTGCCCCAGCTCGGCATGCCTTCATCTTCCCTACCATTCAGCGTGGTATCTATGATTTCTCAATCGCAAAAATAGCGCGTCCTGCTCCGGCAGTATGGTGCGAAGTTCACCTGCCACATGCAAGGCTGCGGCGGGCAGGGTTCGTCAGGCAGGGTGGAAACCCTTGCCGCACCGTTCTGAAGGCGGAAGAGGCCCCATGAGTATGTTGCGTGCGCGAAAGCTGACGGCCCTGTTATATGCGGGTACGGCCCTGTTCGTCCTGCCGGGCATAGCGGAAGCCGCGGATATCACCTGGGACGGTCCGGTAAGCAACGGTTCCTGGATAACTGCCGCAAACTGGAGCACAAACACTGTGCCTACATCAGCCGATACGGCCGTTATCGGCGCTGGAGTTACGCGTATACTTCCCCCGAATGGCCAGACGATTGATATCGGCTCTGTCTACATTACTGCGGATGCGTTGCTGGATTATATCGGACAGCCGCTATCCAATACCACGATAACGAGGATTTATGGCGTCAACGGCATTGGTCTGCGTTATTGAGCCGGAATTAACGGCTCCGATGGCTTCAGGCGCATCCAACTGATGAATAGTCTTTCCTTCGTGGTCGATAATCCGACCGGAGGCGAATTTCAGGTAGCAGCTGTCAACGGTTATATAAATCTGGGCAATTATGATCTGACGGTCAACACCGTGAACAGCCTGAACACGCTGACCATCACCGGCGCGATTACGGGAACGGGAAATCTGATAAAGATCGGTAACGGCGAGATCGTCATGAACTCGACCTCCGCGATCAATACATATACCGGCTACACAGATATCCAGGCCGGAACGATCGTCCTTGATAATGCCGCCACGCTGAGCGCATCCAGCGTGATCAATGTGGACGGCACGCTGAATGTCAGCACCGTGGATGCAGCCTTCACCTCGATCCAGACACTGACCGGCAGTGGCGCAGTTGTTCTCGGTGCCAAGACCCTCCAGATCACCAATGCCAGCTCGACATTCGCAGGCAGTATATCGGGTGGAGGCAATCTGTCCATAACTGGCGGTGACCTCATCCTGTCTGGCACCAACACCTATAGCGGAACGACGACTATCGCTTTAGAAACCAGTCTCCAGATCGGAGATGGCTGCACCACGGGCAGTCTGGCAAGCACGGAAATCGTCAATGACGGGAAACTGACCTTCGATCTTTCGAGCGGTCTCGATGTTGGCGCGGACATTTCCGGCAGCGGCTTGGTGTACCAGAGCGGCCCGGGCGCAACCACGCTTTCCGGCGACAATACCTATAGCGGCACGACCTATGTCCAGTCAGGCACGCTCAAAGCCGGTTCGATATCAGCGTTCAGCCCTGCGTCATCCTTCGAGATATCGCAGGGTGCGGCCCTCGATCTCAACGATATCAGCCAGACGATTGCCGCGCTGACGAATGCGGGCAATGTCCGTTTCGGCGCCTCGACCAGTTCCGTCCTGCATATTACCGGAGATTATGTCGGCAATAATGGTATGTTGATGATCAACGGGGTTCTTGGCGACGACGGATCGGCCATCAACAGGATCGTCATCGATGGCGGCACGTCCGGCACCACCCTGTTGCATGTCAAAAATCTGGGCGGGATCGGCTCTTATACCTCACAAGGCATCGAAGTCATCACGGTGGGCGGCGCTTCTCTCGGCGAGTTTATTCTGGATGAAAGCTACCGCTCCGGCGGAAAGCCCGCCATCGTCCTTGGTGCCTATGAATACACCCTGTCGAAAGGAAATCTGCTCGGGGAGAGCATGAACGACTGGTTTCTTGTTTCTGTCAAGAAAACTCCGCAACCAGACCCGGAACCACAACCGGAACCACAACCGGAACCACAGCCACAACCACAGCCACAGCCACAGCCGCGCCCCGGCCCGGAGCCGAAACTTCAGGCAGGCGCGCCGGTCTATGAAGCCTATTCGCAGCATCTGCTCGGCATGAACGGCGTGTCCTCGCTACGGCAGCGTGTGGGCAATCGTTTCTGGGCCGGTCAGGGCAGCGGTCAGACGGACGCCAACGACGCAACAGTTGTGCAGGGCAATGGCGTCTGGGGCCGCATCGAAGGCGCGCATAACCGTTTCG
>JAATGD010000377.1 GCA_015654965.1 Hyphomicrobiales bacterium | reverse complement strand
GCTTCATTCGGTGGATTGATCGCCACCTTCGGAAAGAAGATTTGGGCGCTGATTACGGGGTGAAAAGGTGCGGGGGAGGGCCGGGATTGTTTAATGAAATCAAGGGTCTTATTTTATAGCTAGGTGCGGGCGTTAATCAAAAATTAATAAATATTATCAATAACTTAATGCATTTTTCGTTAACGTTCCATCAAGGTTAATACTCCATTATCAAGCGCGTTAAGGTTTTTGTTTGAGTGGAGTGTGCGGTGCGTCTTGTGTCGTTGCGAGCGCTATTTGGACGGGCGAAGCCCGTTGCGGAGCCGGTATGGCATTATCCTGTCACGGGCTATTGCCCCGAGGACGGGCGCTATTATGCCGTGCGTGCAAAACCGCGTCCGTCCGGGCGCAGGCAGCGCCGCATGGCGCCTTTGATGCTTGCGGGCATGGCGCTGCTGTTCAACTCCAATGCCATCGCTTTTCAGGATATGGCGAGCCTCGTGCCTTCCGCCGATCTCGGCAGCCATCGCTGGACGGCCTATATCGCCAAGGCCCCGGTCGGCTCCGTGCATCAGGCCGAAATTCCTTTCGTCGATTCGACAACCATCACCGGCAGCACCACCACAAGCGGCATAAAAGTGCCAGGTATCGGTCGTGTGGCGCTTTCCACGACACGCAAGAAGCTCGGTCCTGACGATCCCGACCCGGATGAAAACCGCATCAACCGTGCTGAGAAGACGAGCCGTATCGTCTCCGTGCAGCCCAAGGCGCCTGCCAAGGCTTTTACCGCCGGCAGCATGTTCGACAGGATCAGCATGATCTCGCGCCAGCCGGAAAAAACCGATGCGCGCATGGGGTTCAGCAGGAAGATCGAAGGTAAGGAGATCGCGATCTCCATGGCGTTCCACAGGGTCAAGCCGCCCAAGTCGCCCAAATCCTCGTCCGATATGCCGGTGCAGCTGGCAAAGCTCATCAACAACGACCGACCGGATGTGCTGGCGCTGGGCTATGCGCCCGCGACGCCCGATTATGGCAAGTCGTCGCCCTTTGAAAGCATTTTGAAACCCGACAAGAACGAGGGGCGCTTCATGCCCCCCATCAGTCAGGAAGACCACAATTGGGCGGCAACTCCATTGCCGCCTTCGGCTTTTAGCGCTGGCGAACAGAAATGCCTTGCCGAAGCCGTTTATTATGAAGCGCGCGGCGAAACCATCAAGGGACAGGTGGCCGTGGCGCAGGTGGTGTTGAACCGCGTGCGCAATCCCGCTTATCCGGGTTCGATTTGCGGTGTCGTCTATCAGAATCGCGACTGGTTGAACGCCTGCCAGTTTTCCTTTGCCTGCGATGGGCAAAAGCATCGCGTGACTGAAATGCCGCAATGGCGCACAGCGCAACAGGTGGCAAAGACGGTTTCCGCGGGCCAGATATGGCTGCCGGAAGTCGGCTCCGCCACGCATTACCGTGCGACCTATGTGCGGCCCTTCTGGGCTCCGACCATGAAGAAGCTGACCAAGATCGGGCTGCATATGTTCTATCGCACCTATGGCGGCGGCTGGAGCTGATTTCTCAGATGTCTCATCTGTTGCGGGCGTGATGGCAGATCTGTCGCGCCCGCCTTGTTTTGCGTGCGCAAGGTGGGGAAACTGCGCAGGATTCGCCCCGACTTTGCCGCGGGAATGGGGAAAATGATGCCCCAAATTGGCTATCATATTGTTTTTGTTTTTGAAAAAACCTTATTGGGCAGAGGCCAGACTGCCTTGACTAGCGCGCGGCGTGTCAATATGTTGCGCCCAACTTGGGAATGGGGTTGAACACCTCGCATTTCTTGCAAAAGGAGCTGCCAATGGCGCGGGAATCGCAACCCGGAAAGCCATCCGGTACGGTCAAGGATGCGGGAGGGCAATCCGGTTCCGGGGAGCTGGGTCAGCGTTTGCGTAGCCTTGAGGCCGAACTGGTCAAAAAGGGTGCGCTCAAGCAACCGGTTTCTGAAGAGGAGCGATCGGCTGTTTCCGGTTCTGTCGCGCAGGCCATGAAGATTTCCAGCGAATTTATCGCCGGTATCGTGGTCGGAGCGGTGATTGGCTGGTTCATCGATCGTGTTGCAGGCACATCGCCCTGGGGATTGATCGTCTTTCTTCTGCTTGGCTTTGGCGCTGGCGTCCTCAATGTCCTTCGTTCCGCAAATTATGTCGCCGATCAAGGCAGCATTAAGACTAGCGCGGAAAAGAATGACAGGAAATAAGGCTTGATGGGCTTTACGGTAAAGTTCGATCAAGTGTAAGTGAATGGGCGGGATTCTGCCCGAGACTGAAACGCCTTCGGGCCGGGACGACAGACGAGGTTAAGGTGGCTAACGATCCGATCCATCAGTTCCATATTACCCGATGGATTCCCATCGATGTCGGCGGCGTGGACCTTTCGTTCACCAATGTTTCGGCTTTCATGGTCGCGACCATCGTGGTGGCTTCCGGTTTCCTTTACCTGACCTCTTCGGGACGTGGCCTCATCCCCACCCGCATGCAGTCGGTTTCGGAAATGGCCTATGAATTCGTGGCCGGAAGTCTGCGCGACTCGGCGGGTGCGAAGGGTATGAAATTCTTCCCCTTCGTCTTCTCGCTGTTCATGTTCGTTCTGGTCGCCAATTTCCTCGGTCTTTTCCCTTATTTCTATACGATCACCAGCCAGATCATCGTGACCTTCGCGCTTTCCTGCCTCGTGATCGGCACGGTCATCGTCTACGGTTTCTTCAAGCACGGTTTAGGCTTCCTCAAGCTTTTCGTGCCAAGCGGTGTTCCGGCCATCATCGTGCCGCTGGTGGTTATCATTGAAATCATCTCGTTCCTGTCGCGTCCGATCAGCCTGTCTGTTCGTCTTTTCGCGAACATGCTTGCAGGTCACATCACGCTCAAGGTCTTTGCGGGCTTTGTCGTGTCGCTCGCAGCCCTTGGCCCCATCGGCGTCGGCGGCGCGATCCTGCCGCTCATCATGACGGTTGCGATCACCGCACTCGAATTCCTCGTAGCCTTTCTTCAGGCCTACGTGTTTACCGTTCTCACCTGCATGTACATCAACGATGCGGTACATCCGGGACACTGAGTTCTAACCGGCGGGCGACCGCCAGAACTGAAATCCGCACTTATTTTACAATCCAGAAGGAGCTTAACATGGAAGCGGAAGCAGCAAAGTACATCGGCGCCGGTCTCGCCTGTTTCGGTATGGCCGGTACGGCTCTCGGCCTCGGCAATATCTTCGGCAACTACCTCTCCGGCGCCCTGCGCAACCCGTCCGCCGCTGACAGCCAGTTCGGCCGTCTGGTGTTCGGTTTCGCCGTGACGGAAGCTCTGGGCATCTTCTCGCTGCTCATCGCGCTTCTGCTCCTCTTCGCCGTTTAATCAACGGTCGGGATCGGGCCTGCCGCGAAGCAGCTTTGTGCTGCATTCGCGGCTGGCCTTTGCATATGACGTCTGAGTAAAGGGGAAATCTGGATGTTCGTGTCCACGGCGTTTGCCCAAACCGCCACCGAATCTGAAGCGCCATCACAGAGCGCAGGTGAGCACGGCACTGTGCACACCGAAACCGGAATTGTTGCACGCGAGGCCGAGCAGGACATCGTATTCCCTCCGTTCGATTCCGCGCATTTCGCTTCGCAGATTCTGTGGCTGGCGATCACGTTCGGCCTGTTTTACCTGTTCATGTCGCGTGTGGTTCTGCCGCGCATCGGCGGCGTGATCGAAACCCGCCGTGACCGCATTGCGCAGGATCTCGATCAGGCAGCCCGTCTCAAGCAGGATGCCGACAGCGCCATCGTCGCTTACGAGCAGGAACTTGCCGCAGCCCGCACCAAGGCGGCTGCCATTGCCGAAGCCGCACGCGAAAAAGGCAAGGCCGAAGCCGATGCCGAACGCGCGAGCGCCGAAGCGGTTCTTGAAAAGAAGCTCAAGGAAGCTGAAGACCGTATTGCCTCGATCAAGGCCAAGGCCATGAGCGATGTCGGCAATATTGCCGAGGAAACCGCAGCCGGGATCGTCGAAAAGCTTTTGGGCACCAAGGCCGACAAGGCTGCCGTTTCGGCTGCCGTCAAGTCAGCCAGCGCCTGAGGAGAGCATCATGGACTCTACATTCTGGGCACTTGTTGGCCTCATCATCTTTCTGGCGATCCTCGCCTATCTGAAAGTTCCTGCCATGGTCGGCAAGTCGCTGGATGCGCGCGCCGACCAGATCAGGAAGGAACTGGAAGAAGCCCGTTCTCTGCGTGAAGAAGCGCAGCAGCTTCTGGCCGAATATCATCGCAAGCGCAAGGAAGCAGAGAAGGAAGCAGGCGATATCGTCGCTGCCGCCGAACGCGAAGCCAGGGCGCTGCTCGAAGACGCCAAGCGTGCGACGGAAGAATTCGTCATCCGTCGCAACAAGCTGGCGGAAGAAAAAATCGCAACGGCTGAAGTCGATGCGGTCAATGCGGTTCGCGGTTCAGCCGTTGATCTGGCCGTTGCCGCCGCAGGCAAGATCGTCGCCGACAAGGTTGATACGGCTGTTGCAGGCAAATTGTTCAAGGACGCGCTCACGCAGGTCAAGACGAACCTCAACTGAGATTGCGCCCGACTATCTATTGAAAATGCCGCCCCGTGAGGCGGCATTTTTGTTTGCGCATTTTTCAAAAAGACTGATCAGGGCTTGCCGACATGCAGCTCAAAACTCTTTGTACCGGGACGTTCCAGTCCATCGCGCAACTCCATGGTCGGGATATGATAATCACCGCCATTCTGCTGGCGGAAGGCGATAGGCGCGTCGATGAAAAGCCCCTTCATGCGCTGGCGTAATTCTTGTGAGGCCTGTTGGAAACGCGCTTCGTTCATGCGGTCGGTGCGGTAGGTGACAAAAGGCGGCAGCACATCCATACCGGGATAATGCAATATTCCGTGATTGATGGGAAACAGCAGATCGTCGATCGGCCCGTTTATACCGCGAGGGCCGTAATGTTCGGCCCAGCCGCCTATGGTGACGACGAGCATGGCACGTTTGCCCATGAGCATGCCCTCGCCATAACGGTCGCCCCACCGGGTTTCGGTGTGCTCGCCGACCCCATAGCCGAAGCCATAGGCATAGACCCGTTCAACCCAGCCTTTCAGGATTGCGGGCATTGAGAACCACCACAGCGGAAATTGCAGGATGACCGCATCCGCCCGTCGCAATTTTTCCTGTTCGGCAACAATATCGGCGGTGAGTGTGCCGGATTGGAAGGCCTCACTGGAAGCCGTAGGCACCATCAGCGGGGCTTTCGGGTCGAAAGATGGAAAATCCAGACGGTCGATATTGGACTTCCAGTTCATGGCGTAAAGATCGGAAATCTCGACGCTATGTCCATCCTGTTCCAACTGGCGGACGGCAATGCCGCGAAGGGATGTGCTTAGAGAGCGGGGTTCGGGATGCGCGAATATAATAAGAATATGCATGATTTTCTCCGTTATGTCGGCTCAGTATCCGGCTGAAACAGAGATTTACACCTTGCCTGTCTTATGCATTAGATGGTTGAAATGGATTTGATAGTGCCGAAAAATGGATAGAATGGACGTTTCGCTGGATCTGATGCGCTGCTTTGTGCGGGTGGCGGAGCGCGCGAGCCTCACCGCCGTGGCGCGGGAGATGGGCAAAGGACAATCCACTATATCGCGGCAGATCCACCAATTGGAGGCGGCTCTGGACGTCACTCTTCTGAGCCGCACCACGCGGCAGGTTTCGTTGACCGATGAAGGGCGGGCCTATTACCGCAATTGCCTCGACATCCTGCGCTTGGTGGACCGTGCGGCGGAAGAGGTTCGGGACGCGGGGCGCGGCGCTGCCGGCAGGATACGCATTTCAGCCACCGTAGCTTTCGGAACCATGCATCTGACGCAAATATTGTTCGCGTTTCAGGACATGCATAACGACGTTGAAATCGACCTGCAACTGACCGACGAGCGGGTGAATCTGGTGGAGGAAGGCATCGATCTGGCGGTGCGGATGGGACCGCTTCAGGATAGTTCCATGAAGATGCGGCGGCTTGGCTGGTCCGAGCGGATGCTGGTGGCGCGCAAGGGCCTGTTCAAGGCCCTGCCGCGAGAGCCGGATGATCTGGCGGGTGTCGATTTTGTCACGATGACGCGGCTTGCGGATAATGACCGGCTGATGCTGACCGGCCCGACCGGCCTGCGCCACACGATTGCCTGCTCTGGCCGTCTGCGGGTGGATCAGGGTCTGGCGGTGCGCGAGGCGTTGCAGGCGGGACGCGGCATCGGTCTCACCCATCGCTGGCTGGTCGGCGACCTGCTGGAAGCCGGAGAACTGGTGCGTATCCTGCCGGACTGGTCGGTCGCCTCCGTCCCGCTCAGCCTGCTGATCGCGCCGGGACAGGCCGACACGCACCGTATGCGCCTGCTCATCGATTTCCTGGCCGCCCGTTGCGGTCATGTGCCGGGCATCGGGCCGCGACTTTGATTCTATTGGATGGAACGGCACTCCACGTAACCGCGTCAGCCGATGTTGTAGCGGCCCTTGATCGGGGCGAAGGTGTAGCGGTGCACGCCAGGGATGGGACCGTCGGTTTCAATCGCGGCACGGTGCTTTGCGGTACCGTATCCGGCGTGAAGCTGAAATCCATAAGCGGGGTGAACAGCGCCCGCGCGCTCCATCATGCGGTCGCGGGTGACTTTCGCAAGGATTGAGGCAGCGGCAATCGACACCGAGCGCTGATCGCCCTTCACCAGCGCCGAACCGGGGCAGGGCAGCCCGGGGGCGACATCGCGCCCGTCGATCAGTGCATGGTCGGGCGTGAGTGTGAGGCCAAGACAGGCGCGGCGCATGGCTTCCAGTGCCGCCTTGCGGATATCGCTCGCATCGATAGCGCGCGCCGAAAGGCTTGCCACCGACACACTCAACGCTTTTGCGAGGATGATGTCATGAAGTGCGGCGCGTTTTGCGGCGTTGAGGCGTTTTGAATCGTCAAGCCCTTGCGGCAGGTCATCGGGGTCGAGCACCACCGCTGCCGCCACCACTGGTCCCGCGAGCGGGCCGCGACCGGCCTCGTCGATGCCGACAATATGTTTGAGGCCGCGGGACAAAAGCCGCCCTTCCTCGGAAAAATCCGGGGCCAGAGGCAGATCGAAAAGAGAAGGAGAATCAGAGGCAATACGTTTCATGAAGCGGCGATGCTCGCATTGCTTCCGATTCTCCGCAAGCCCTGCCAAGAGGATCAGGTCAGAAAGCAGGGCTTCTTCGCCTGCCCCATGGGTAGGTAGTGGGGAAGACAGGCGAGAAGGGGCATTCGGGTTATTCTTTTCAGAACAGGGACAATTGCTTGCCGCCTTTCTGCACCGGCTCAAAAAGATCGGTGCGCAAATGGTGGCGCTTGCTATTGAACCCCAGCTTGCGCGCCGCGATCTCGAAGCGGCGACCGATCTGCCACGCGTAAGGTCCGGTGCCGCGCATGCGCTTGCCCCATTCCGCATCATAATCCTTGCCATCGCGCATGGAGCGCACCAGCGACATGACATGGCGATAGCGGTCGGGATAATTGCGCAACAGCCAGTCCTTGAACAAGGGCGCTACTTCGAGCGGCAGGCGCAACAGAACATAGCCCGCCTCGCGCGCACCCTGCGCATAAGCCGCGTCCAGAATGCGCTCGATCTCGTGATCATTGATGCCGGGAATGACCGGTCCCATCATCACATTGGCAGGAATGCCCGCGTCATTCAATTTGCGGATTGCCTGCAAACGCAATGTCGGGGTCGAGGCGCGTGGCTCCATGCTGCGGGCCAGATGCGCATCCAGTGTCGTCACCGACAGCGCCACCTTGGCCAGTCCCTTTTCGGCCATGCGGCTTAGAATATCGATATCGCGCACCACGAGCGCCGATTTGCTGACGATGCCGACCGGATGATTGGCCGCCTCCAGCACTTCGAGCACTTCGCGCATGATGCGCCATTGCTTCTCGATCGGCTGATAGGGATCTGTATTGGTGCCGATGGCAATGGTTTTGGCTTGATAACCGGGCTTGGCGAGTTCCCGCTCCAGAAGACGGGCCGCGTCCGGTTTTGCAAACAGCCTTGCCTCGAAATCAAGCCCCGCCGATAGGCCCATATAGCTGTGAGTGGGCCGCGCAAAGCAATAGATGCAGCCATGTTCGCAACCGCGATAGGGATTGATCGAGCGGTCGAAGCTGATATCGGGTGAATCGTTGCGGGTGATGATGGTGCGCGGCTTTTCCACCTGCACATCGGTCTTGAAGGCCGGCAGATCCTCAAGCGTGGTCCAGCCATCATCGAAAACCTCACGCGCCACCGGCTCGAACCGTCCCGCCGGATTGATGCCGGCACCGCGTCCACGCCTGCGGGAATGGTCGATGCGCAGACCGGTTTCTGCGACAAGCGCATTGGCGTGGTCTGCGCGCCCCGCGCCGAAGGCGGCCAGGTCTGCCTGGGCGATAATGTCTACCTGATGGCTCATTCCCATGCTCGTCGCCTCACGGAACGCGATTATTCTTGAGTCTGTCTTTGAATCTATTCCTATCCTGAAAATCAGAACAAATCAAGAACATTATTGCATCTGCGCTTTGCCTGAAACGTTTTCTGCGCTATGCGTGAAACATGCTCACCGTGATCATCCCGACGCTTAATTCCGAAAAACCGCTGGCGCATACGCTGTCGGCCCTTGTGCCTGCCGTGGTCGATGGATTGTTGCGCCGCGTGGTGGTGATCGATGGCGGATCAGGCGACGACACGCGGCTTGTGGCGGAAGGGGCGGGCTGCGCCTTTTATGAAAGCGCGGAGATCAAGGCGGCGCTCGATAAGCTTGCCATGCCATGGGTCTTGCTGTTGCGTCCCGGAGTGATCCCGGAACAGGGCTGGGAAGACGCCGTGCGCCATCATATGGAAACGGGCAAGGGGGCTGCACGTTTTACGCAATCATCCGATGCGCGCCTTATGGGCAGGATTTTTGGCACGCGCCCGACACTTGATGCCGGACTTCTGCTCAAAGTGGATGCCCTGCGCCCGCTGATCGAGGCGGGTCTATCGTGGGATGATTTGCCCGCAAGGCTGAAACCCGTGCGCTTGCCGCATAGGATTGCGATTAACTGAAACAAAAAAGGCGAAGCCGTGGCTTCGCCCTTTGTGTCACTGTAAAACAGCTTATTTCTGGTAGCTGGAAGGCGATGCATCGCCAAAGCGATGGGCAGAGCCGTCCTGATAGACCTTGGCATTTTCAATCGTAGCCGTTGCGGTGTAATCGACCTTCTGTGCAGCAACCGGCGTGCGGTCATTGGCATAAAGATCGGCAGGTTCGCCGACATGCGGGTTTTCAGCAAAAGCGGCACCAGCAGTCAGGGCGAGGGCAGCAGCAGCGAGAACAATCTTTTTCATTTTCTATCTCCTTGTTTTGGACTGGCGTTTCATATCGCCGTCCCGATGAGCAAGAGATAGGCCCGATTGCGTTACGAGCAAAGCCCATGTTTCGTTCACAAATTGTACTCTAAATGGTGAACAATAGGGGTTATTTTAGGCGATTCAACGGGAAGTAACCCATATATCACGCTTTCGTGTAAACAATGGAGGTGTCAAAAACCGTCTGTGCGGCATGTCGTTACTAACCAGTCGGGATGGGTGCTGCGGATTGTCTCTGCGGCATGAGCGGCTCTGTTCGCATCGGTAAAAATGCCGAAACAGGTCGCACCCGAGCCGGACATTTGCGCATAAAGCGCGCCATACTCACGTAATAGGTCGAGGCTTTGCGCAATCTGCGGCGCAAGACTGAGGGTTGCGGGCAAAAGATCGTTGCGCGTTGTATAAAGCCAGTCGCAAAGCCCTGTCACATCGCTATCGGCTATGGACGGGAGCGGAGGATTGTCACGGCTCTTGAGAGCGCGAAACACATCGGGCGTTGCAATCCCCGTGCCGTCATTGATCAGCAGCAGCGAGAGCGAGGGCAGGCGGACGGGGGAAAGCTCCTCGCCGATGCCTGCGACTATGAGCGGTGTGCCAAAAGCCGCGCCATGCAGACACATCGGCAGGTCAGCACCGAGCGCAAGGCCGATCGTGCCGAGCGTTTCAAAATCCGTGCCCAATTGCCAGAAATCGCGCAAGGCAAGAAGCGTTGCCGCAGCATCGCTCGACCCGCCGCCAATGCCGGACGCAATCGGCAAGTTCTTTTGAAGATGGATTGCAACGGGCGGCAGGTCGCGCCCGGCATGGTGGCGTAAAGCATCGCGGGCTTTGAGCACCAGATTGGTCCCATCAAGCGGAATGGTGTTGGCAAAAGGTCCGCTGACGTTAAAGCGGTCGGTTTGCGCAGCTTCCACGCGGATGGTGTCACCATGGTCAGTAAAGACCACCAGCATGTCGAGAAGATGATAGCCGTCGTCACGTCGTCCCGTGACGTGCAATGCAAGATTGATCTTTGCGGGCGCGAGATAGCTGGCCGTTTTGGGCGATTTCAAGCGGGGCAGAAGCGATGCGGGCATGCGGAAAGGACTAGTCTCGCTTGACGTGGTATTCGCCCGTCTTGGGTTCCTGTACCAATGTGCCGTTGGCGTGGTTCTGCGCTTCCTTTTCGGCCTGCCTTACGCGCTGCGTCACGCGTGTCGCCTCGCGCTTGAACGAGCGATAGCCGTACCACGCGGCAGCGAGGATCAGCAGCAGGAAGATCATCTGTGGCATGGCAAAATCCTCAGGGTACTTGTGACGGCGAAATAAGCCGCCTTTCCGATTATGGCACTATATTATGGTAAAATGGCGAAATTCAAAGCCCGTAGCGTGCCCAGAGCGCTTTTTCTTCGAGTCGTGACAAAACGCCATCCCCCAGATGTGCGGCAATGGCGGCGGGGTCAATGTCCATATTGATGCCGATGCCGGGAGACTTGCGGCCCAGAAGGCTGCGTTTCGGTTCAATCAGTTTGAGCTTCACCTTGTCGCCATAGGCCTTGCGCAAAAAGCTGCGCATGTCGCCAAGCCCGTCGATGAGGCCGAGTTCCTTGCCCTTGATGCCGGTCCAGAACAGGCCGGTGAAAAGATCGCCATCATCGGCAAGTTTTGCGCCACGCCGTTCCTTGACCATATCGATAAAGGTCTGGTGGATTTCAAGTTGCAGCGATTTGAGCCGTTCGATGTCTTCGCTCTTTTCCGGCTTGAACGGGTCGAGCGTCGCCTTGTTTTCGCCTGCGGTATAGACGCGGCGTTCGACGCCGATCTTTTTCAATAATTCTGGAAAGCCGAAGGAGGAAGAGACAACGCCGATGGAGCCGACGATGGAAGAGGGGTCGGCGATGATCTCGTCGCCCGCAAGTGCGATCATATAACCGCCCGATGCCGCGACATCCTCGACAAGGACAAAAACCTTTTTCTGCTTTTCATCCGCAAGATCGCGGATGCGGCGAAAAATCAGCCGCGACTGTACCGGCGAACCGCCGGGCGAATTGATGGCGATGGCGACCGCTGGCGCTTCCTTGTCGGCAAAGGCTTTTTGCAGCACCTCCGCGCAGCTTTCCAGCGACAGCGATGGCCGCAACGCCGAGCCGCCCGCCATGATGGTGCCGGAAAGGCGCAGGACGGGGATTTCGATTTCCTTTGCGCGGAAACGGCGCGGAATAAAGCGGGTCAAAAGGCCGGACACATATAACTCCTGTCAGTCGGTTCGCCTTCATGTAGGAAGACGCCTTCCCAAGATAAAGAAAGCATTGTGATTTTCTTTATGTTTTCGATTTGGCGCGACCCAGAAAACGTAACAGAGTGTACCCGCAGATGGCCGAGAGGAATGAGCCTGCGAGAACGCCGATCTTGGTTTCTGCCAGCATGAGATCGGAGGGGAACGACAGAAGGCCGATGAAAATACTCATGGTGAAGCCGATGCCGCATAAAACGGCGGTGCCATAAAGCTGCGCCCAGCTTGCGGCAAACGGTTTTTGTGCAATGCCGGTTTTGATCGCCAGCCATGCCGCGCCAAACACGCCAAGCTGTTTGCCGACAAAAAGACCGAGCAGGATGCCGAGGGTCAATGT
>JAATGD010000006.1 GCA_015654965.1 Hyphomicrobiales bacterium | reverse complement strand
TGACCGACATCGAAGTCGAGCATGGCGATCTGCGCATCCGCGTTTCGCGCAAAGTGACCGTTCAGGCGGCAGCAACGGTCCTTCCCGCAGCACCTGCCGTTGCGGCACCGGCAGCAAGCCCGGTCGCAGCCGAGCCTGCCAAGGCCGACGTATCCAAAAACGCCGTTCCTTCGCCGATGGTCGGCACCGCCTATCTGGCCCCTGCTCCTGGATCGCGCAACTTTATCGAAGTCGGCACGCAGGTGAAGGAAGGCCAGACGCTTCTGATCATCGAAGCCATGAAGACCATGAACCAGATTCCTTCGCCACGCGCGGGCACGGTCAAGGCTATTCTGATCGAAGATGCACAGCCGGTCGAATTCGGCGAGCCGCTCGTCGTTGTCGAATAAGTGCCGCGAAGAGAGACGGCTGATTCAATGAACGGGCAACAAAGCGCAATGTTTCAAAAGATACTCATAGCCAATCGCGGTGAAATCGCTCTTCGTGTGCTCAGGGCCTGCAAGGAACTGGGTATCAATACGGTTGCCGTCCATTCCACTGCGGATGCGGATGCGATGCATGTCCGCCTTGCCGACGAGAGCGTGTGCATCGGTCCGCCGCCTTCACGCGACAGCTATCTGAACATTCACCAGATCGTCGCGGCCTGCGAGATCACCGGCGCTGACGCCATTCATCCGGGCTATGGCTTTTTGTCCGAGAATGCAAAATTCGCGGAAATCCTTGAAGCGCACGACATCACCTTCATCGGCCCCACCGCTTCGCATATCCGCATCATGGGCGACAAGATCGAAGCCAAGCGTACCGCAAAGCGCCTGGGCATTCCGGTCGTTCCGGGTTCGGACGGCGGTGTGACGGACGATGTCGAAGCGGCGCGCGTTGCGAAAGAAATCGGCTATCCGGTCATCATCAAGGCGTCAGCCGGTGGTGGCGGTCGCGGCATGAAGGTGGCGCGTACGGAAGAAGACCTTTCGATTGCCCTTTCCACCGCACGCACCGAAGCCGGTGCCGCCTTTGGCGACGATGCCGTCTATATCGAGAAATATCTCGAAAAGCCGCGCCATATCGAAGTTCAGGTCATGGGCGATGGTGCAGGCAACGCCATCCATCTGGGCGAACGCGATTGCTCCTTGCAGCGCCGTCACCAGAAGGTCTGGGAAGAAGCCAATTCTCCGGCACTCAACACTGAGTCACGCGAGAAGATCGGCATGATCTGCGCCAATGCCATTGCCGATCTGGGGTATCGCGGCGCGGGCACGATCGAGTTCCTCTATGAAAACGGCGAATTCTATTTCATCGAAATGAACACCCGTTTGCAGGTGGAGCATCCGGTCACGGAAGCCATCACCGGCATCGACCTCGTGCATGAGCAGATCCGTATTGCCGCAGGCCTCGGCCTTTCGGTCAAGCAGAAGGATGTGCGTTTCTCCGGTCACGCCATCGAATGCCGCATCAATGCCGAAGATCCGCGCAACTTCACCCCGTCGCCGGGCCTTATCACGCATTACCATACGCCCGGTGGCCTTGGTATTCGCGTGGATTCGGGTGTCTATTCGGGCTATCGCATTCCGCCCTACTATGACAGTCTGATCGGCAAGCTGATCGTACATGGACGCAACCGCGTCGAATGCATGATGCGTCTGCGCCGTGCGCTCGACGAGTTCGTCGTGGATGGTGTGAAAACCACTCTGCCGCTGTTTCAGGACCTGATTTCCAATCAGGACATTGCCAATGGCGATTATGATATCCATTGGCTGGAAAAATATCTGGCAGGCCAGAGCGAAAGCGAAGGCGCATAAAATTGAGCGCGGGAGCAGAACCGGACGACACGTCAATCGAACCGGAACTGCTCTTGCGCGCTTATTCCACCGGGGTCTTCCCGATGGCCGAGGAAGCGGATGACCCGGAAATCTTCTGGGTGCGGCCCGAAGAGCGCGGTATCATCCCGCTCGATCAATTCCATATTCCCCGCTCTCTGCAAAAGACCATCCGTCAGGGTATTTTCGATATCCGCTTCGATACTGATTTCGAGGGTGTCATCGATGGCTGCGCCAGCGGTGCGGGTGAACGCGCCCGCACATGGATCAACAAGCCCATCCGCGAAGCCTATCGCAAACTCTTCGACATCGGCCATTGCCACACGGTCGAGGCATGGTTTGAGGACAGGCTGGTAGGTGGGCTTTATGGCGTGACGCTGGGGCGAGCGTTTTTCGGGGAAAGCATGTTCACCCGCAAGCGCGACGCTTCAAAAGTCTGTCTCGCCTATCTGGTCAACCATCTTGCGAGCCAAGGTTTTGTGCTGCTTGATACACAATTCACGACCACGCATCTTGAGCGTTTCGGGGCGATTGAAGTGCCGCGCAAGGAGTATGAATTGCTCCTTGAATACGCGCTTGAAGGCATCGCCCGTTTTTAGAGCGCATTCCGAAAAGTGTGAAACGGTTTTCGGATAAAATGCGCAATAATCAAAAATTTAGAGCGCAGATCTGATCCAATCAGATCAAAACGCGCTCTAAAATATTATTTCTGCGGTGCGGGGACTTTCGAGCCTTGTTTGCAGTCCTTGAGCCACACATCGTAAATCGGATGCTCGACGGCATTGAGGCCGGGGCTGTCGGCGAACATCCAGCCGGTAAAGATGCGCCTGATCTTGCGATCCAGCGTGATCTCTTCCACTTCGACAAAACTGTCCGTGCGTGGCGCTTCATCCTCGGTGCGCGAATAACAGACCTTTGGCGTCACCTGCAACGCGCCGAACTGCACGGTTTCATTGATATAGACGTCAAAAGTCGTGATGCGGCCCGTGATCTTGTCTAGCCCGGAAAATTCGGCAACCGGATTGGAAACGCGTTCTGCACGCACCGGAGCAAGGCCAGCGGCTTCGATGATGAGCGAGATCAGGGCAACATGCGCCGCCTTTCCGATCCACTTCCTGTCATTGCGGCGTGCCACGGGGGTATGCTTCGTCAAAACCCAATTCCACATCAAATATGGTTATAGAAAACCCGGAAATTTCCTGATCGAAAATTCCTAGTCATGAAATGTGACGATTCGTTGCCCTGCTGCAAGGCGCAATGGCCATGCCGCCCCCATCCTACTGTCTCGTCCACGCTTTTTCGATCCATTTGACCATAAGCCTCC
>JAATGD010000325.1 GCA_015654965.1 Hyphomicrobiales bacterium | reverse complement strand
GAAGCGGAAATTCGGCGCGACACTACGGATCGGCGGCGAAAAGTCAAGACCGCTTCTTGCCCAAAAGCAGTCTTCCTGCCGCAAAGAGCGCATATGCAGCAAAAAAGATGCCGAGCGTCATCGAAAAACCGGCTGGACCCATGGCATCCATGCCCACACCGATGGCCTGCGGGCCTGCCAGCATGCCGATTGCATAACAGAACACAAAGGCTGCATTGGCGGAAGCCAGTTCGCGCCCCGTGAGTTCGGAGCCGAGATGGGCAAGGCCGACCGTGTAAAGACCGGCGACCACGCCACCCCACAGGAACAATATGCCTGCCATCAGGTACCAGTGGTGCATCAGGTAGGGCAGGGCGAGCATGCCGATGAGACCCGTAACCGCGCAGAACAGCAGCAATTTGCGGCGATCCGAAATACGATCGCTGATAATACCGAGCGGTATCTGCAATAGCACATTTCCAAGCCCGATCATGGTGAGCAACAATGCCGCATCGGATTCCGGGTAGCCGATACGTGCGCCGAAGACCGGAAACAGTGCGAATCCCCCTGTTTCAACCGCGCCGAATACAAAAACCGCCATGGTCGCGGTGGGGACCGCGAAAATGAACGGCAGGAAGGGGACGTGTTCGCCTTCCTCGAAATCTGGACTGTCGCGCCATGCGATCAGCACGGGGATGAGCGCGATCAGGATGATGGCAAAACCGACATAGAAGGGCAGTCCACCGCTGCTTCCGATCTTTGAGAACAGCCACGGCCCGAGCGCAAAGCCGAGCGATAGCGAGGTAGCGTAGATGCCGAGCACCAGCCCGCGCTTTTCGGGGGGGGAGGAAGCATTGATCCAGTATTCGGAGAGAACGAAGAGCACCGTCAGTGCAAAATGCAGCACGATACGCAGCCCAAACCACGTCCAGAGCGGTTGTAGGAAATGAAAGCCCAGAAAGGCGACGCTGCCGATCAGAAGCATCAGGAAAATCGCCTTGACCACGCCAAGCCTTGCGGCAATGGGGGCGGCAAGAGGGGCCGCGACAATGGATGCAAGGCCTGCAACAGCCGTATTGGCGCCAATCAGGCTTGCGGAATAGCCGCGCATTTCCAGCAAAACGCTGAGTAGCGGAATGCCAAGGCCAATGGCCGCTCCCACGGCACTGATGGTTGCAATCGCAGCCGCCAGCGAACGCCAGTGCATGCCATTTTGCGGCAGTCCACCAGTCGGTTCGCTGCAATCGGATGCGGCAGGAGAGTTTTCTGTCTTCATAAGGCTTAGATCACATCACGGGCATAGCGGCCATGCCGCATGCTATATTGGACAACGGGAAGGGTGGCTGGCAGATCGAACCGGGTTTCGCCAAGGAGATTGCAAGCATCCTTCAGGATTGTGCGGGTAATACGGGCGAGGTCGAGCTTTTCCACATCTTCGAGAGGCACCCAGTCCAGATTTTCCAGTTCCCCGCCCGATCGGAGTTCCTGTTGATCGAATCCCGGCAGGCTGTCACGAAAGGCAATGAAAAAACGGGCATCGAAACGACGGATATTGTCAGGTGGTGTAATGGCCCGCGCGAAATAACGCAAGGCTGAGAGGGCTGGCAATTGCCCGCTGCCGATAAACGCGCGCCAGTCGTCATGGCGCATTCGCGAGAGACTATGGGACTTCTTTTCAAGCTCAGACGCGATTGCCACGCGCAATCCCGTTTCCTCAAAGGTTTCGCGAATGGCACAAAGGCCCAATGCACGCGCCCGGCGCGTGGATGCGCGTGCGCCCATGCCATGCAGAAGCTTTTGCGTGTCCTCAAGGGAAAGTTCGCCGGACGAGGTAATCATGCCATCAGCAACATCGGTACGACCGCCCGGAAAAACGACTTTTCCGGGCATGAAGGCCAGATCCTTGTTGCGCCGCCCCATCAGGACGCGCGGCTTTTTTGGGCTGCGATCAATCAGAAGCAGCGAGGCCGCGTCTCGTGGACGCAGCCGGAGCGTTTTGGATGTCGCCTTTTCAAAAGCATGGGTTGCGAGTGTCACGATGAGGAAAACCCGTTCAGGTCACATCACCATAGTCGCCTTCGCCCTTGCCTCCGAAACCATGCATGTAAAGTGCCCATTGCAGGCCGATCGTCGCCCCCTTGATCGGTTGCAGCAGCACAAGCGCCAGAATGAGCGTCAGCGGACCCCAGATCGCCATATGCGCCCAGAGCGGCAGATCGGTGGTCGCTTCCACACCCATGAAGGCACCCACCACGATATGGCCGACAATCAGAATGGTCAGATAGGCGGGAAGATCGTCGGCGCGCTGTTCGGTAAAATCCTCACCGCAGACCTAACATTTGTCGACCGGCTTGACGAAAGCACGAAACAGCCGACCTTCGCCGCAATGCGGGCAGCGGGATTTGAAGCCACGCCACATGGCTTGCCCCAGCGGACGCTTGGGATGGGCGGATTTCGGCTCACCGCCGAAAATCTCGGTCTTTTGTGCCGAATTCACTTCAACTGCGCTCATGACCGACCTCTCTTACCGGAACGCGGAATGCCCGAAGGTTTTCCCTTGCGTCCACGCATCGTCTTCATGGACCGGCTCGCCTTGTGATGCGAACGGGTCGACATCGGCAGCGGATGCGGCTCTGATACCATCTCGAAACGCAACGCACCTGCAACGGGCAGCGCCTCGACAAGCCTGACCGTGACATTGTCGCCAAGACGGAAGCCTTTGCCGCTCCGCTCGCCCGCAATGGCATGGTTCGCTTCATCATATAGATAGTATTCATGACCTAAAGTTGAAATGGGCACCAGCCCATCCGCGCCATATGTCGCAAGATTGACGAAAAGGCCGGCCCGCGTGACGCCCGTGACACGCGCCTCATATTCATCGCCAAGATGGCTTGCCAGAAAATGCGCGATCAGCCGGTCCACGGTTTCGCGCTCGGCCAGCATGGCGCGGCGTTCGGTCGTGGAAATCAGCGCCGCGGTTTCCTCCAGATGCGCTTCCTCGTCCGTGGTCAATCCATCCGCGCCAAGCCCAAGCGCCTTGATCAGGGCGCGATGCACCGTGAGATCGGCATAGCGGCGAATGGGCGAGGTGAAATGCGCATAGCGGTTCAAATGCAGGCCGAAATGGCCGATATTATCCGGGCTATAGATGGCCTGGCTCTGGGTGCGCAACACGACCTGATTGACCAATTCCTGATGGTCGGTATCCTCGACCGCAGCCAAAATACGGTTGAACTGGCCGGGCTTGAGTTCGGCCCCTTTGGCTAGGCTGATGTCGAGCGTGCGCAAAAATTCGCGCAAACTTTCCTGCTTGGCAAGGGCTGGCGCATCATGAATGCGGAAAATCAGTGGCTGGCGGCGCGCTTCAAGTGTTTCGGCGGCGGCGACATTGGCCTGAATCATGCATTCTTCAATGAGTTTATGCGCGTCCAACCGCTCCGGTACGATGACCTGGTCGACCTTGCCGTCGGCTGCCAGAATGATCTTCTTTTCTGGCAGGTCGAGTTCCAGCGGTTCGCGGGCATCGCGTCCGCGTTTGAGGGCGGCATAGGCCGCCCAGAGCGGTTTCAGGATCGTATCGAGGATCGGCGCGGTCTTCTCGTCCGTTGCGCCGTCGATGGCCGCCTGCGCCTGCTGATAACTCAGTTTTGCTGCTGATTTCATCAGGATACGATGGAATTTATGCGCTTTCTTGCGCCCATTGGCGTCGAATACCATGCGCACGGCAAGTGCCGGACGGTCTTCCAGTTCACGCAACGAGCAGAGATCGTTGGAAATGCGTTCCGGCAACATGGGGACAACGCGGTCGGGGAAATAGACCGAATTGCCGCGCTTGAGCGCTTCGCGATCCAGAGCCGAGCCGGGACGGACGTAAGCTGCGACATCGGCAATGGCGACGATGACGATATGCCCGCCTGGATTGTTCGGATCCTGATCGGGTTCAGCATAAACCGCATCGTCATGGTCCTTGGCGTCCGCCGGATCAATAGTGATGAGTGGCACTTCGCGCCAGTCTTCGCGTCGCTCAAGCGTTGCAGCTTGCGCCGATTCGGCTTCGCGCAGCACTTCGTCGGGGAAAATATGCGGGATTTCATGCTCGTGGATAGCAATCATCGACAGCGCCTTTTCGCTGTCGATGGAGCCAATCACTTGCTGCACCTTGCCGTGTGGAAGTCCCTGACGACGCGATGAGGTGAGTTCGACTTCGACCAGATCGCCACTTTGCGCGTCAAGCAGCGCTTTGGCGTCGATCTGCACTTCGCCCTGCTTGCGATTGACCGGCTCAAGCCGCCATTCGCCATTGCTCAACTGGCGCAATACGCCCAGAACCGCATTGCTGCTCTGGTCGATGACCTTGATGACACGCGCCGAATAATCCGGGCCGTCTTCGTCCTTGTTGCGGAAAATCTTGGCCAGTATCCGGTCGCCGACCCCCACTGTCGGGCCATCGGAGGCTTTGTTCAAGCGGGTGCGGCGGATGGTGACGACAGGCGGCCGCCCATAGCTTTCCTCGTCCCATTCCGATGGACGCGCCAGCAAGCCGCCATCATTGTCGCGTCCGATAATATGCAGAACAGTGACAGGGGGCAGTGAGCCGGGACGGCTGAGGCGGCGGGAGCGCTTTTCCAGCAAGCCCTCGTCACCCAGTTCGCGCAGCAAATCCTTCAGGTAAACGCGTGCGTCACCCTTGATGTTGAAAGCTTTTGCGAGTTCACGCTTGCCAGCACGGTCCGGGTTCTCCTCGATGAATTTGAGAACCTCATCGCGTGTCGGCAGGAAAGCCATCGGATCGCCGGATTGAGCAGCTTCTGATTTGGCTTGATGTGCACGCCGTTCGCTCCGTGCAGAGCGTCCGGTTTCGGGCTTGGGGAAACGGCGTGCCAATTCTTACTCCTCTGCCACCTTCGTTTTTGTCCTGGAAGGGGCTTTTTTTGCAGCGGTCTTCTTGGTTGCGGCCTTTTTGGGGGCGGCTTTCTTATCCACAGATGCGGATTTGCTGGCCGCCTTGAGGGCCGGAGCCTTCTTGGTCTTGGTGCTGCCCGCTTTTGCGGCAATCAGCGCCAGCGCTTCTTCCATCGTCACGCCGGTTGGGTCCTTGCCCTTGGGCAGCGTCGCGTTGACCTTGCCCCAGTTGACATAAGGACCATATTTGCCATCGCGGACGGTGATTGCGCCACCATCCGGGTGATCGCCTAATGTCGCAAGGGCAGCAGGTGTCGAGCGCCCACGCCCGCCCTTGGATTGCTTGTCGGCAAGCACGGATACGGCGCGGTTGATGCCAACAGAAAACACTTCTTCAGCATTTTCCAGATTGGCGAAAGTGCCGTCATGCGCAACATAGGGACCATAGCGCCCAATGCTTGCAGTGATCATCTTGCCGCTTTCCGGATGCTGCCCGACATCACGCGGTAGCGAGAGCAGCGCCATCGCCTTTTCATGATCGAGCGTATCGGGTGTCCAGCCTTTTGGCAGGCTGGCGCGCTTGGCTTCCTTGCCTTCACCGCGCTGCACATAGGGACCGAAACGGCCTGAACGCAAGGTAATGTCCTCGCCGGTGAACGGATCTTTCCCCAGCGCTTTCGGCTCATCGGCAGGCTGTGCCTCGCCATTGGCTTCACCGCCAAGCTGGCGGGTGAACTTGCATTCAGGATAGTTGGAGCAACCGACGAAAGCGCCATATTTTCCGAGTTTGAGCGACAATTGACCATTGCCGCAGACCGGACAGCTGCGCGGGTCGCTGCCGTCGCCACGGTCGGGGAAGGCGAGGGGAGCGAGTTCTTCATTCAACGCATCGAGCACGTTGGTGACGCGCAATTCCTTGATGTCATCCACAGAACCCGAAAAATCCCGCCAGAAATCGCGCAGCACGTCTTTCCATGACAATTTGCCATCGGAAATCAGATCGAGCTTTTCTTCAAGGTCAGCGGTGAAATCATATTCGACATAGCGCTTGAAAAAGCTTTCGAGGAAGGCTGTGACGAGCCGCCCCTTCGGGTCGGGCGTCAGCTTGCGCTTGTCGATGGTGATATATTCACGGTCACGCAGCGTGGCCAAGGTCGCGGCATAGGTCGAAGGACGACCGATTCCCAGTTCTTCCATCTTCTTGATGAGCGAGGCTTCCGAATAGCGCGGCGGCGGTTCGGTCGAATGCTGCGTGGCATCGATTTTTTCGCGCGCGATTGCTTCACCAGAGCGGATTTCCGGCAGCTTCGCGCTGTCTTCGTCCTCATCCTCTTCCTCACGATGATCGGTATAGGCGGCGAGGAAACCGTCGAATTTCGTCACCGAACCATTGGCGCGCAACAGGGCCGACTGGGAGCCGTTGACGGCTTCGATATCTGCAACCGTGCGTTCAATGTCGGCGGCCTGCATCTGGCTGGCAATCGTGCGCTTCCAGATCAGTTCATAAAGCCGCGCCTGATCGTCATCAAGAAAACGGCGCACATCCTTGGGATGACGCGAAAAATCGGTCGGGCGGATGGCTTCGTGCGCTTCCTGTGCGTTCTTGGCCTTGCTCGAATAATAGCGTGGCTTTTCCGGCACGTATTGGGCGCCGAAATTTTTTCCGATGGCGTCTCGGGCGGCATTGATCGCTTCAGGCGCGATCTGCACGCCATCGGTACGCATATAGGTGATCAGACCTGCCGTTTCGCCGCCAATATCGACGCCTTCATAAAGGCGCTGCGCCACCTGCATGGTGCGGGATGCGGAAAAACCGAGCTGACCGGATGCGGCCTGTTGCAGCGTCGAGGTCGTGAAGGGCGGGCCGGGATTGCGCTTGGTCGGCTTTGCCTCGACCGATATGGCCTTGAAGTTCGCGCCTTCCAGCATGGTGTGGATGGCGGTTGCCTGCTCTTCGTTCTTGATGTCGAGCTTGCCGAGCCTTTTGCCGTCAATCGCGGTCAGACGTGCGGTAAAAGCATCATTGCGCGGCGTTTTGAGATTGGCGGTAATGTTCCAGTATTCTTCGCGAATGAAGCGTTCGATTTCCGATTCACGATCACAGACGAGGCGAAGCGCCACCGACTGCACACGGCCTGCCGAGCGCGCTCCAGGCAGCTTGCGCCAGAGAACGGGCGACAGTGTGAAGCCGACGAGATAATCAAGCGCACGACGGGCGAGATAGGCATCGACCAGCGGTTCGTCGATATCGCGCGGATTGGCGATGGCATCCAGCACTGCCTTCTTGGTGATGGCATTGAAGGCGACGCGCTTGACGGTCTTGCCCTTGAGCGCCTTCTTCTGGTTGAGCACTTCCAGCACGTGCCACGAAATGGCTTCGCCTTCACGATCAGGGTCGGTTGCGAGAAACAGTCCGTCACTGTCCTTGAGCGCCTTGACGATATCGGCAAGACGCTTGGACGAATTGCTGTCAACTTCCCATGACATGGCGAAATCTTCATCCGGGCGAACCGAACCGTCCTTAGCTGGCAGATCTCGCACATGACCAAAGGATGCCAAAACCTTATAGTTCGAGCCGAGATATTTATTGATGGTTTTGGCCTTGGCAGGCGATTCGACAACGACGACGTTCATATAAAAGCAGCCCAGATTCACGCATTCCCGAGGTGCTAGACCTCCCCAATGCGTCTTATTCATTGCCCTCCACATGAACAGAGGGCAGCGCAAGGTCAAGAGTAAGAGATAAAAAAACACCAAATACAACCATAAAGTGCTATTGAACAATATGTAACTTTTGGTAGAGTTGGCGCAATTGCAGTGACCGTAGGGAATTCATTGGGGCATTCGTTGGTATAAATTTTTCTAAAATGGCTATTGCGTATTGATGGGGGCAATATGACGCGGAGGCATGAAAATGAACCAGAGACGCTCATCTATATCGCACAAATGCTCAGGGAGCTGAAAAAGCTAGCGAAAAAAACCGACAGTCCTTTGCTCGCCTATATGATCGAGATGGCCTCGGAAGAAGCGCGCGACAGAATTGAAAAAGAACTCCAGCACTGAACCCTTTGATGCCGATCCCCCCTAAAGGCATTACATTGAGGGAAGCAGAGCGATCTGGTTACCCGGATAGCGGGTGAGGCGGCCTGCCAGATCGAGTTCCAGCAGGATAAGATGGATATGGCTGGCGCTGATGCCGGTCTGGCGCACAAGGCTGTCAACATCGACCGGGGTAGGGCCAAGCGCGTCGATAAGCCTGTCGCGGTCGCTTTGCGTGGTGAGAAGCGGCGGTTCCTCATCATCCGCCTCTTCCAGATAGCTGGAGGGACCATTGACTGTCTGTTGCGCTGCAAATAAATCCTGCGGTCGCAGCAAAGGCGACAGCGCTTCAATGATATCATTGAAGCCGGTGACAAGCGTTGCCCCCTGTTTCAAAAGCGCATTGGTGCCACGCGCCCGTGGGTCAAGCGGTGAGCCGGGGACGGCAAAAACGATGCGGCCCATTTCGCCCGCCAT
>JAATGD010000359.1 GCA_015654965.1 Hyphomicrobiales bacterium | reverse complement strand
CATCCTTCGAGACGGCGCTTACTTTTATCGAACCGAGCCTGAGCTATGAGGCGAACAACGTCCTGCTGACCATCGACCGCAATGATGTCGCGTTCTCAAGCGTGGCGGAAACGGGCAACCAATACGCGACCGCAGAAGCCATTGATAGCCTGTCGCTGCAAAGCTCTGTTGCAAGTTCGGTTGCGCTCCTCGATGCAGGCAATGCCCGGCAGGCATTTGATCAGCTCTCCGGCGATACCCATGCATCGGTCAAGACCGGCCTTGTCGATACGGCCAACCTTACGGCGGATACCATCAATAACCGGCTTCGTTCCGCCTTTGCCGGTGTTGCGGCGAAAGATAGCCCCGTGCTCTCCTTTGCGGCCTCGCCAAAGGGCAGTGCGCCGCAGCCATTCGATGCGCTCGCACCCGCATCGCATGATTATGCCATCTGGGCCTCGGGCTTCGGTTCATGGACGGATCATGATGGTAACGCCAATGCAGGCGGCCTGAAAACCAAGACGGGTGGTTTCCTCTCGGGTGTCGATGTCGGCTTCTCGTCCGGCTGGCGTCTGGGTGTCGTTGGCGGCTATAGCCAGACCGATCTCGACGCCAAGGGTCGTCCGGCTTCGGCAAACAGCGACAACTGGCATCTGGGTATCTATGGCGGCAACCAATGGGGACCCCTTGGTTTGCGGGCTGGTCTCATTCACACATGGCACTCGATCGATTCATCGCGCGCCGTCAATTATCCCGGTTTCAGCGACAGTCTCGATGCTGATTACGATGCGCGCACGCTTCAGCTCTTTGGCGAGCTTGGCTACCGTATCGACACAAGCGTTGCGGCTTTTGAACCCTTTGCAAACCTGTCGCATGTGCGCCTGCGCACCGATGGTTTTGTGGAACAGGGCGGTGCCTCCGCATTGTCGGTGGAAAGCGAAACGACCAATACGACCTTCTCGACATTGGGTCTTCGTCTTTCGGCACCCGTTCAGCTTGGGGCAACAACAGCCAATCTGAAGGGTACGCTGGGCTGGCGCCATGCTTATGGCGATATCACGCCGCAATCGACGCAGTATTTTGCGGGGGGCAATGCTTTCACGGTTGAGGGCGTGGCCATTGCCAAGGATGCTGCATTGCTCGAAGCAGGCTTTGATGTCGGCATTACCGAGGCTGCGACATTTGGTGTGAGCTATGTCGGGCAGTTTGGCAGTGACACAACACAGAACGGCTTCAATGCAACCTTGAACGTAAAGTTCTGATCATGGGCTTTTTGGCAAAGGATTATACGTAAAACAAACAATGAGGGCGGTTCCGACATTCCATTAAAAACGGAACCGCTCGAGTGACAAGAACGCCGCCCCATGCCTGCCCTGAACGGGTGCGCATGGGGCGTTTATATTTTCTGATTTGACTTTATGTTTTAGCTGGGGTTTCAATCCGGCCGGTTACTGAAATATATTTGCGGTTGAAATTATACAGTCTATTTTTGACGGGGGAGTGCTTTGCGGGGGGCACAGATCACACCGGTTATCTTGGCAGGCGGCAAGGGCACGCGGCTATGGCCGATATCGCGCGCGCAGCGCCCCAAACAGTTTTTGGCCCTGAAGGGTGAATTCAGTCTTTTTCAGATGACGTTGCAGCGGCTATCGGACCCGCAGCTTTATTCCAGACCCATTGTCATCACCAATGAAGATTATCGTTTTCTGGTGGCAGAGCAGGCTCTGGAATGCGGCGTTGAACTCTGTGCCGTTATCCTTGAACCGGTTGCCCGCAACACGGCACCGGCCATTGCGGCAGCGACGTTGATTGCAGCGGCACAAGAGCCGGTGCTGATCCATGTTGTTCCGTCCGATCATGAGATTACGGTCGATGCCGCCTATCACACAGCGATTGATACCGCGCATAGGGCAGCGCTTGCGGGGCGTCTGGCCACTTTTGGCATTACGCCCAAACATGCCGCGACAGGCTTCGGCTATATCGATGCGGGAAGGGCAGAGGAAAGCGGGGCATTTTCGATCAGCCGTTTTGTCGAAAAGCCCAAGGCGGAAACAGCACGTGCCATGATAGCGGCTGGCGGTTTTTACTGGAATTCAGGCATGTTCCTGTTCCGCTCCGATGTGTTTCTGGACGAATGCGGGCGCCTCGCACCGGATATTCACGCGGCAGCCAAGGCTGCCGTTTTTGCTGCGCGCAAGGGACCTGATTTTATCCGGCTGGACAGGGCGGAGTTTGAAAAAGCGCCGGATATATCGGTCGATTATGCGATTTTTGAAAAGACCTCTCTGGCGTCGGTGGTTCCGGCGGCCATTTCATGGTCGGATATGGGGTCGTGGGAATCTGTATGGAAGGAGAGCGATCGGGATATGGCCGGAAATGTCGCGCATGGCCCGGTCAGCCTTTACAAGACCAATAATTCGCTTGTCGTATCGCAAGGCGTGCATGTTGCGGTCAATGGCGTTGATGATTTGACGGTTATTGCTTCCGATGACGCTTTTTACGTTGGCAGGCTTTCCACTTCCGGGGAGGTTGGCACGATTGTCACGGCACTGATGAAGCGGCCTGAAACGGCAAGACTTGCCGAGGTACACCGCACCACTTACCGGCCATGGGGTGGCTATACCGAGCTTCTGGCCGGTGATCGCTTTCTGGTCAAGCGGCTATTCGTCAAGCCGGGCAAGCGGCTGTCGCTGCAAAAGCATCAGTATAGGTCCGAGCACTGGATTGTTGTCCGTGGCGTTGCTGAAGTCGTGATAGACGACAGAACGCTGTTTTTATCGGAAAATGAATCCACCTATATTGCGCGCGGAGCTGTGCATCGCGTTTCCAATCCCGGCAACACGCTTCTGGAACTGATAGAGGTTCAGACCGGTCCCTATCTGAGCGAGGATGATATTGTGCGTCTGGAAGACGATTACGGTCGTATCTGAGCGTGTATCCGCCTGATTTTGCTTTTTATTGCGCAGGGGCCGTGTAAAACGGGTTATCCCGATGACGCGGAGTGTTTCGGGATGGGCGGCAAGGGAGTGCCGCAAGAGGAGAATTTACGTGAATAACAGTGAAATTTTCGCGTCGGGTACATTTGTCGGACGGGCATGGAGCCCGGCGGCCAAGGGACCGGTCCTGATCACGCTGCGCGAAGGGCGGGTCATCGATATCACCAGCAAAGACGTGCCAATGATGCGTGATCTTCTGGAGCTGGGGGACGTGCCTGCCTTTGTGCGCAGCCTTGCTGGCAAGGATATCGGAACGCTCGACGCGCTGTTTGCAGCCCCTTCCGGCGATGAAAATATGCTGCATCTCCTCTCACCCAACGATTTGCAGGCGATCAAGGCTTGCGGCGTGACTTTTGCGCGTTCCATGGTCGAGCGCGTGATCGAGGAGCGTGCGGCCGGCAATGCGCAACTGGCGCTGAAAATCCGCGAGCGCATCGGTGCGATCATCGGCGACAGCCTGCGCAATCTCAAGGCCGGCTCAAAAGAGGCGGAGCGCGTGAAGGCCGCACTGATCGAGGAAGGCGTCTGGTCGCAATATCTTGAGGTGGGTATCGGTCCCGATGCTGAAGTTTTTACCAAGAGCCAGCCCATGTCCGCGGTTGGCCACGGGGCTGATGTCGGCCTGCATCCGGTTTCCACCTGGAACAATCCCGAGCCGGAAGTGGTGCTGGCGGTCGACAGTCACGGTCGCGTCAAGGGGGCGACGCTTGGCAATGACGTGAATCTACGCGATGTCGAGGGCCGTTCAGCACTGCTGCTCGGCAAGGCCAAGGACAATAATGCGTCCTGTGCGATTGGCCCGTTCATCCGCCTGTTCGATGAAACCTATTCGATGGATGATGTCCGTTCGGCGGAACTGGCGTTGAAGGTCGAAGGAGCGGATGGCTATGTCCTCAACGGTCGCAGCACCATGAAAGAAATCAGCCGTGATCCGCTTGATCTTGTTGCCCAGACAATCGGTGATCACCATCAATATCCGGATGGTTTTGTTTTGTTCATGGGGACGCTGTTTGCACCGGTCGAGGATCGCGATGTTCCGGGGCAGGGGTTTACGCACAAGATCGGCGATGTCGTCACCATCTCCAATCCGAAACTGGGGGCATTGACGAATACGGTGCGGCTTTCCACCGAATGCCGTCCCTGGCAGTTTGGTATGTCGCATCTGATGCGCAATCTTGCATCACGCAATCTGATCTGATGCGTATTTCGTGCAGAGGCACGGTAATGAGCCTCTGCCATAGGCATTTTCCGACAATGGCATATCACAAAGGGGCTTAGAGCGTGTTTTGATCTGATTGGATCAGATCGAAACACGCTTTAAATATTTGTTTTCACGCGCATCTTGTCCGAAAACCGTTTCACACTTTTCGGGATGCGCTCT
>JAATGD010000046.1 GCA_015654965.1 Hyphomicrobiales bacterium | reverse complement strand
TTGCGCCGCGATCACGAGGAAACCGGCAGGCGTCGGATCAGAAAGAGCAGCGCGGTTCTCGAAGCTGAGCGGTTTGCCACGCAGAGCAGCCCAGCGTTTGAGGTCTTTTGTCCAGTAGGCGCGGCGTATTTCAGGCCGGTTACGGGAGTAGATCGCACCATTGTCCTCGATCAGCGGGATGACATAGGGGCGGATTTCCGCATTATGTTGCTTCGCAAGTTCGGTGAAGGCATCCAGCCCGATATAGGCCCATGGGGAACCCAATCCGAAAAAATAATCGATTCTCTTGGTCATAATCCGTTTCCTTCGTTGTGGGTTTCAGTCGGCCTATGCTGCGGCCAGAAGTTGATTGAGCCTGTTCAATGTACCCGTTTCGCCAAATGTCCATGCGCTTTGCAAAAGGGCTTTTGTTTTGGCATCCCCCAGAACAGGTACAACGAGACTGTTGAATTTTTCTTCAAGCCCTTTATCGCTGACCGGATTTTCGGGGTGCCCCAGGATGACGAGCGTTTGCGCATGCAGCGTCTCACCGTCCGAGAGCGTGACATCAATGAAGGCCGACGCTGGAGATTGGCCGTCGACTGGCACCAGTTCGACCTTTGGAACGATATCGGTGACGCTTTTGTCGGCAAAGACGGCATCGGAAAAATCCGACCATGCCAGACGATAGCCGTTCAATGCCATGGCAATGCAGAAGGGGACGCTGAATTTGGCCTCAAGCGGGGTTTTAGGGTCGAGATTGCCTGCGGTTACGAATGCGCCGGGGTGGATGCGCGCGGTGACTTTTTCGATGTGGCGACCATTGATCTGTGTGGCCAGTTGCTGTGCAGTCTGTGAGGACGCATGGGTCGCCCTGCAACTTGCAAAAAGCTTGTAGCCGTTACGCAGAAGCTCATAACGCTCCTCGAAATCAAGCGACGGGACCTCGACGTTGCGATCCTGAATGAAAGCGTCAAGCCAGCCTTTTTCGGTCTCAAAAAGATGGCCCGCACCAATATAGCCGTCATCAGCAAGATCGGCGGCAAGGATGCCATCCATGGCGGCCTTGCCTGCATGGAACGGTTTGCCATGGGTGCCGAAAGAGCCAACCAGACCGCCTGCGGTCGTTGCCGTATTGCTCAATGCGTTGAGGGCTTTGGGTGCGTCCAGACCATAAAGCGTTGCCGCGACCGCTGCCGCTCCCATGCGCCCGACAACAGAGGTCGGATGAAACCCCTTGCGTTGCAGGCTGCGGCCGACACCGGGAACGCCGCCGCCGCCAAGTCGCGCCATGACCTCGAACCCTGTGATGAAGGCATGAAGGGCAAGGCTGTCTGAAGCATCGCGTTCCTGTGCGATTGCAAGGGCTGTCGACCAGCAGGGACCGCCGGGGTGGCCTGCGCCAAGATAATGCACGTCGTCATAATCCATGGCATGTGTGGCGGTGGCATTGATGAGGGCTGCAAGCGCCGGCGTCGTGGTGCCGCCGAGCACGATGCGCGCCTTGCCGGTTGCATGCCAGCGTTCGACAGTCTTGCGCAATGGCTGTACCGTTTCATCGAAAGCCGCAACAATTGTCACGCCGAGATAATCGACCAAGGCACGTCTTGCTTCATGCAAAACCTCTGGCGGACAGGTGCGATGGGGTGCCGCGGCAATATAATCGGCAAGGGCGGTGCCACGCGGGTTTTGCTGGCTCTGATTGTGTGCGGTCATGTTCGGTTCTTTTCTTTCTTGGTCGTGGTCTATCCGCGAAAGGCATTCCAGATGATCTGAAGACTCAACAGGGTCATGACGATCTTGAAGGAGAGACGGAACGTCTTTTCGGGAATATTGTCGAGCAGGCGAGTTCCGACCCATGTGCCGAACACGCCGCTTGCAATCATCGCGGCCAGCATGGGTACCCAGCTTGCATAGGCAAAGCCAAGCAGGCCGAAGGCGAGGATTTTCAAACCATGCTGTGCCACCATGCAAGTGGCGTGGGTGGCAATCAGCGGTTGTTTGGTCAGCCCACGCGCGGCAAGAAGGGCAGCGACCAATGGTCCCGTCGCCCCCACGATCATGGTGCCGATGGAGGTAATCGCGCCACCGAAAATGAAATAGCGGCGGCTCACACGTTCGGGCTTTGGCTTTTTCCCATGCACCGACCACAGGATAAATAGCGCCAGCGCCAGTTTTGCGGCAAGGTCTGGAATCCTGACCGCAACGGGACCGCCAAGCGCCACGCCGACAAGGCTTCCGATGAAGAACCAGCCGACGAGGCTCCAGTTGACGAAATGCCTCTGGATGACGGTGCGTCCGAAATTCGACCCCAGTTGCACGATGCCATGCACCGGCAGCAGGCTTGTGACAGGCAGGCCTGTTCCCATAATGGCAAGCATGGCCACGCCGCCGCCAAGCCCGAGCGCTGCCGTCAGGGCCGAAGTGAAAAAACTGGCAAAGACCAGAAGGGCTGCGAAGAGAGGTGTTGTCTCAGGTGGAATGAGTTGAGCGAAAGTCACGATCGTCTATCCATGCGCCTTATGCGAAATCGTCATTTTGCAGACGTGCAAACAGCGATTGTGCTTCATCGGCAGATAAGGCGCGGCCCGCGGTGTTTAGGAATTTTTCCCGGATCACCGCATCTGGTAAGGGCTGATCATAGGTCGAGCCAAGTGCACCGTCCACAAAAAGCGTGATCTTTCGTCCGTCCGTTGTGGTAATAGTGATTTCCGAACCGCCGGTATTTTTGCTCTCATAACGATAAAGCGCGATGCGTTGCATCAGGCTTTTGGTCAGGGCATCGTTGAAACGGCTATCGTCCTCAAAATCTTCCAGTCTGATTGAGCCGCTGATCAGGGCGCGCGCGACCACATAGCTGGTTGAAAATTTCGCCTCCAGCGGCGATTTCGGTTCCGGTACATTGATATGTGGAAAGCGGATCGGGTGTGTGCCGATGCGCACTTCTGCGATCTGGTCGGGGCGCAGATCATGTGTTTCACGCAAGCTCAGAATACCGTCAAGGGGTGCTGCAAGCGCATAGCAGCATGGGTAGCGCTTGATCTTGTTGCCCTTGACGGGATCGAGAATGCGTGGAGCCGCGTTCCAGTCTTCAGTCAAGGGTGCTGGGTCGTAACTGTCGGGCGCACCGTTGAAGACGGCGAAAAAGCCCTGATGATGCTCAAAAGCCTTCTCACCGGATGTGAAACCGTTTTGCGCCAGTGCAACGGCGAATAAGGCATTGCGATTGGCATGACCGACGATCAGCGGCTTGGTCATGGTGCCGAAATTTGATTTGATACCGGCTGCAAGCGAGGTGGCGATACCAAGGGCGGTCGCTAATTGATCTTCATCAAGACCGCTGAGAACGCCTGCGACGGCGACAGCGCCAAACAGGCCGACGGTCGTGGTCGGATGCCAGCCATGCGTATATTGCCTGCGGCTGACGGCATTGCCCAAACGTGCGGCGGCTTCAAAGCCTGTCAGATAGGCTTTGAGGACGGCGTGGCCATTGATCTGTTTTTCGTCGGCAATAGCGAGGATGGCCGGAAGAATGGCGACTGAAACATGCCCGTGCAGATGTGAATTGGAATCGTCATAGTCGAGCATATGGGCGCTCGTACCGTTCAGGAGTGCTGCATCCAGTGCATTGAGATGCAATGGCGTGCCAAAGACACGTGATTTGCCTTTGGCGGCGGTTGGCATGATGACCGAGCGCAGGATATTGCCCCCTTCGTGCTGGCTTCCGGCAAGCATGACACCGATCATGTCGGTTATTGCTTCGCGTGCGCGCTGATTGGCTTCATCACTGAAAACACGTTGGGAGAAAGCTAGGATATTACGGGCGAAGTGTCGGGAAACCGTGTCGGACATGAGAATGCATCCAGAAGCAGAAGAGAAGACAAAATGTCGAGGGTGCAAACCCTCGACAGGAAAAGCGGGTCAGCCCGGAATGATCGGGCTCAACAATTTGCGATAGCGGGCGTCATCCGCATCAAACTGGGCCTTGCTCTGTTCGGCGTTCAATACCCGGTCGATGAGATAATTCTTTTCGATCATCGCCTTCCATTCGGGTGTGGCGGTGATGGTCGCAAAGGCATTGTCCCAATAGGCGATGTGCTCGGGCGCCAGATCAGGTGGCGCGACAATCTTGGGGCTGGATGAGACGACGATATCGTAGCCGAGTTCCTTCCATGTCGGCACATCCGCCATCAGTCCGCCGACCCGTTGTTCGGACGCTGCCGCGATATAGCGCAGATCGCCGGATTCGACATAAGGATTGAGTGCGAAGGGGGTGGTGACCGCCACATCAACATGGCCGCCAATGGTCGCCGTGACGCCTTCGGTCGAGGAATTGAAGCTGACAACTTTCAGCTTTTTTGGATCGACGCCGATCTGCTCAGCCAGTAGAAGTACGCTGATATGGTTGGTGGTGCCGATGCCGGTCGAGATTGAAAACGACACCGAGCCGGGATCGGCTTTCAGCTTGTCGATGAGATCCTGCGCCGATGTGATCGACGATTTCGCGCCGGTCGCAAAAACCATCTGTTCGTCAAAAAGCGTCGCGATGGGCGTTATCTGCTTGTAGGACAAGGGGCTGCGGCCCAGCACATTATTGGCGATGATGACATGGCCGGTCACTTGCAGGATTTGCGGATCGCCCGCATGGGCAATCGTATAAGCGAGTGCTACCGAATGTCCCCCACCGGGCTTGTTGGAAACGATGTTTCCCTTGGGCGTGAAGCCGCCATTTTTCAAGAATTCGGCGATTTCGCGCGCGGTACGGTCGGTAGCGCCGCCCGGCCCGACACCGAGCACCACTTCGACCGACTTTTCAGGCTGCCAGCCTGATGCGGCAAGGCCCGTTCTGGCAAGACCGAATGTGCCCGCAGCCGCAAGCGACGATAACAGCAAAGCACGACGGTTGATCGGTGATTGGTTGAAAATCATCATGTTTTCCAGGGCATCCAATTGCTGTTTTACTTGGTAACGGACGCCAGAAGCTCGCGGTAACGCGCGTCTTCGCTATCGAGATAGGCTTTTGTCTCGGCACTGTTCAGGCGATGGGCGACAAGGGATTCCTTTTCAAGCATGGCTTTCCATTCGGCGGTCGCGGTGACTGCCGCAAAAGCCTTGTCCCAATAGGCGATTTGCTCCGGTGTCAGATCAGGCGGGGCGACGACGAGACGCCATGCGGGAACGACGATATCGTGCCCGAGTTCGCGCCATGTCGGCACATCGGCCAGCAAGCCGCCGGAACGCTCGGCGCTTGCCGCCGCGATATAGCGCAGATCGCCGGATTCAACGAAAGGATTGAGCGCGAATGGTGTGGTGACGACCACGTCAATATGGCCGCCAATGGTCGCGGTGACGCCTTCGGTCGAGGAGTTGAAGCTGATGGCCTTGATCTTGGTGAGATCGAGGCCAAGCTTTTTTGCCAGCAAAAGAACGCTGATGTGGTTGGTGGTGCCGATGCCGGTCGAGATCGAGAAGGAAACAGAAGATGGGTCGGCCTTCAGCTTTTCGACAAGTTCTTGAGCCGACTTGATTGGCGAATTCTTGCCGACGGCAAAAACCATCTGTTCATCGAACAGCGTGGCAATCGGGCTGAACTGTCTGTAGGAAATCGGGCTGCGGCCAAGAATATTATTGGACAGCATGACGCCGCCGATGACTTGCAAGATATTTCCTTCGCCCGGATGCGAAAGCGTATAGGCAAGCGCTACCGAATGGCCACCGCCCGGCTTGTTGGAGACGATACCGCCCTTGGGCGTGAAACCGCTATCCTTGAGGAAGCGTTCGATATCGCGTGCGGTGCGGTCGTTGGCGCCGCCGGGGCCGACACCGACCACCACTTCCACCGGCTTGTCGGGCGTCCAGCCCGCATCCTGCGCGACGAGTGCGCCGGGAATGGCTCCGGCAGCAAGCAAGGCAATGGAAGCTCTTAGCATGGTGCGACGTGTCAGAAATAACGTATCATGTTTCATCGGTGGTAGCCCCGCTTGCGTTGATGGTGGGTTGAGATTTTGCGCTCTGGTTTTCTCTGCCCCTGACCAGGGTGAATAGCTTCTCACGATGTTTCCATGCGAAGGGCAGGACGAACATGAGGGCGGCGAGAACAAGAAAGATGATGGACAAGGCGCTGGACAGGAAAATGCCCATATCGCCGCCGGAAATGGTGATCGACTGGCGGAAGGATTGCTCAAGGCTTTTGCCGAGAACCACGGCCAGAACCATGGGAGCGAGCGGCACGTCGAGCTTGCGGAAAATATAGCCGACAACGCCAAAGCCGAGCACGAGGCCGAGATCGAGCGTGCTGCCGTCAATGGAAAAGACGCCGATGGTTGCAATCGTCAGGATCAGCGGCAGCAGAATACCGGTCGGAATGTAAAGCAGCCGTACGAACAGGAAGATCAGCGGCAGATTGAGGATGAACAGCATCACATTGCCGAGATACATGCTGTCGATCAGACCCCAGACGACTTCCGGGTTGCGGCTCATCATCAGCGGTCCGGGCTGAAGCCCATACATGATGAAGGCTCCGAGCAACACGGCGGTCGTGCCGCCGCTCGGAAGGCCGAGCGTTAAAAGCGGCACCATAGCGCCACCAGCTGCGGCATTATTGGCGGCCTCGGGACCTGCCACGCCTTCGATCATGCCGGTGCCGAATTTTTCCTTGTCCTTATGCAATCCGCGTTCCAGACCATAAGAGAGTATGGTAGAGATCGTAGCGCCGGGACCGGGCAATACGCCCTTGGCAAAACCGATCAGCGTGCCGCGAATGATCGGCATGATCGAACGTCGCCATTCTTCCATCGTGAGCCACAGGCGTCCACGAATGCGAAGGACGGGAGCCGTGCCACGCACATGTTCTTCAAAAGTCACCAGAACTTCAGATACGGCGAACATGCCCACCGCAATCACCAGAAAGCTGACACCGTCCTGTAATTGGGGGATGCTGCCTGAGAAACGCGGCGAGCCGCTTTGCAGATCAATACCCACGGTTGCAATCATCAGGCCCAGCACCATGGAAAACAGACCCTTGGCGACCGATTTGCCAGTCAAACTTGAAACTGCGGCCATGGAAAACAGCATCAGGCTGAAATATTCGACGGGACCGAATTTGAGACCAAAACGGGCGAGCGGCGTGGCAAGAAGGCTCAGTGCTATGACGCTGAATGTGCCTGCGATGAATGAACCGATCGCCGATACGGCGAGAGCTGCACCCGCGCGACCATTTTTGGCCATCTGATAGCCGTCGAGCGTCGTCATGACGGAGGAGGATTCGCCGGGCGTATTGATCAGGATCGAGGTTGTCGAGCCGCCATACATGGCGCCGTAATACATCGCGGCGATCATGATGAGGGCGGCTGTCGGGTCCATGCCGAAGGTGAGCGGCAAAAGCAGCGCAATGCCTGCTGAGGGCCCAAGACCGGGCAGAACGCCGACGATGGTGCCAAGAATGCTGCCTGTCAGAATGAAAAGCAGGTTTTGCGGTTCTGTTGCGACTGCAAAGCCGTTCAACATGTGGTCGAAATTACTCATAAAACGGAACCTGCTTTAAAAAGGAAGTATGCCGCGTGGCAAGGGGACGCCAAACAGACCGGCAAACAGGAAGTAGCTTCCTGCTGCGAAGAGGATTGCCACAGTCGTTCCCGCGAAACGGCTTCCCCGATGAAAAGCTAGTACCAGCCCGAGAAGAAAGATGGCTGTCGAAAGAAGATATCCGACCGGTGCGAAGGCTGCGAAATAGAGGCCGGTCCACAGGATGACGGAAAAAACGATGCGAAAATCGGTATCCTTCACATAGGCAACAAACCGGGTGTAGTCGGCGCGAAATGTCCGCAACTGGCGTCCTTCTATCAGCAGGATAATGCCGATTAGTACCAAGGATATGGCGAGGATCGACGGGAACAAGCGCGGCCCTAAAGGATCGCCGAAGCCCAGTAAGGGTATTTGGAAGATACCGAATGCATAAAGAGCCGCGATCAGAAAGGCACTGAGTCCGAGAGCAATATTGGTCATGCCGCGCCTTTCGATGAAGAGCCGGTTTCGGCTTGCAGAAGCTGCTCAACCAGCTTTTTTGCAGCGCGCGCCGGCTGCGCTTCCAGGCGCAAAACGGAAGCCGAAAGAACGCCTTCGTAAAGAATGAGCAGCTGCTCGCTCAATTCCGGCTGCCCGGGCAGAAGCCGATCAAAGAATTCATGCAGGAATTTTTTATGTGTTCGAGCAACTTCGTGAATTGCCTGTGAAGTCGGGTTTTCTGTCACGGCAATCAGAAAAGCGCAGCCGCGAAACGCTTCATGGGTGGTTTTTTCTGTAAGGCCTTCAAATATTGCGAGAATTGCATCTGCACCTGTTTTGCCGCTTGCCATCCGCTCTATTTGTGCGCTGACCATGTCATGGCGATGCTTGAGGTAGGAAACGACGAGGTCTTCCTTGCCCTGGAAATGCCGGTAGAGGGTGGCGCGTGTAATGTTTAAATCATTTACGATCTTATCGACGCCGACAAGATAGGTACCGTCCCGATAGAAAATATCTCCGACCGCGGTAATTATCCGCTCCCGCATGGGGAATGAGTTTGCGTGATTGATAGGCCTGGTCATGAGTACTCGAGAGAAAGAATGATCGTTCTCTTAGAGGGTCACACAAATCTTCATTTCTCCAGAAATCGAATACCAAACAAATTAGATATGGAAGAAAATATTTCCTTATATAGAGGCATTATTGGGTGGTGATGCATCTGGTAAATGCAAAAGGCCGGGTATTCCCCATTTTGACGCGGAACGACAACAGAACTTACGCAACCATTTTCAAGTTCTGTGCGGGTGTTATGCCGTCAAGGCGTTATCAACTTAACCCCGGTTCAATGATTTGCTTCATTGCCAGTGAACAGGAATCCGATCTTCGTTATTCAGGATCGGATTATACTCTCATCCCGTCATTGTTCGGTAGGCGTTGAAAACGAGTGGCCTGACGCATGATGATTTGGGCCACAGATTATTAGCTTGTAGCCATCTCCAGGTTTTTGCGATGCGCAAGAAGGTCTGTGATTTCGCGTCGAATGGTGACAAAATCCAGATCGTCGCGTCGGCGCGGCCGGGTGCTTCCGACATCAAAAATCCGGGCTATGCGGCCGGGGCGAGGGTTCATGACGACGATCCGGTCTGACAGGTAGATCGCTTCCTCGACATCATGGGTTACCATGACCACGGTGCTTTTCTCACGTTCCCATATTGCAAGCAGTTCATCCTGTAAATGGCTGCGGGTCAGGGAGTCAAGCGCTCCGAGTGGTTCATCAAGCAGTAGCAGCGGCGGGCGCGGTGCAAGCCCTCGGGCGATGGCCGCGCGCTG
>JAATGD010000136.1 GCA_015654965.1 Hyphomicrobiales bacterium | reverse complement strand
TGGTAGACGCACCAGATTTAGGTTCTGGCGGGAGACCGTGGGGGTTCGAGTCCCTCTATCCGCACCATATCTTCCAACTCATTATCAGAAGCACTGAACGTCACGATCCTTGTCCCGGATTTGAAGATGGCGGAGACGAGAATTTTATAGATATCCGCATCCAGCAAGGGTGCTGACGTCACTTTCAACTGCTTCAAATTCTCGATCTTCTCGACAGTCCCGTAATAGTGCCAGTTGCGTATGACATGGATGGAACTCAAGTCCTCATATTGCTCCTGAATACCGACAAACCCTTCATAGGGCCATGTTGCCACCCGATAATTGCATAGAGCCTGCCTTAAGCGTTCATGATGCGCGTCAATCGGTTCATTACCGCAACATGCACCGTGGCATTTTTTGATCGCATGGCGGAAACATCCGCGTGATTTGATGACCGTATCCAGTCCCATAACGGCAAGGCAAAGCCCGTGCCGGTCTGCGAGAGAATGTAGGATGCCGATTGCCGATTTACGGTTTTTGAACAAGCCATAAAGGTTGCCATCCTTTTCAGGATGGAGGTTTTTTACCGTCTCTATACGGATATTTTGCCCGTCGATGCGGATTGAATGGAGGTCATTTGTGGTTCGCAGCAGCTTGTTGAATGTAGGTTGCATGGCCTTGATCAATTGCGCTTCCAGTAACAGCGCACTTAATTCGCCAGCGGTCTGTATGGTTTCAATCGTGCCTGCCTGAATCAAAAGGCGTTTTTCTTCCTTGCTGCGCAGATGGGACATCAGGCGGGCGCGAAGATTGATGCTCTTTCCGATATAGAGCGGATAGCCATTTCCCTTGCCACGAAAAATATAGACGCCCGGTGCGTGAGGCGCCGCGAGCGCTGTTTCATGCAGATGCTCTGGATAGGTGTAAGCGTCGTTGCTGACAGGAATATCAAAGCGGGCAAGATGATGGTGTCTCATAAGGCACGCCCTATGTGATGATTGCGGCAATATCCCGGATGAATTTTGCGATTGGCGGAGATTTATGCCAGTCTCTTGAAAATAGCGTCATCGTTTCTTCGCAAAACCGTCATCGAACTGTAATCGACTGGCGTCAAAGCTCCTCGCGATAAAACCATTCCATTCGAGGGGCTTTCCCATGAAAACACGTTCGATCACGCTTGGCCTGCTGGCGGCTCTTTCCGCCTCCGTGGCCTTTTCCGCTTCAGCCGAGCCGGTGTTCAATCGCATCGCGACTTTCCCTGTTGCTGACAATCTTCCCAAGGATGCCGACAGGTCAAAGCCGACATCTTCCGAAATCATTACCGTTTCCGAAGATGGCAACACGCTGATTTATTCGGACAGCCCTTATGGCGCCATCGGCTTTGTCGATATCACCGACCCCAAGGCCCCCAAGGCAGGCGGCATCATCAAGGTGAAAGGTGAGCCGACATCGGTTGTTGTCGGCGGTTCTCGTGTCTTTGCTGGCGTTAATACCTCGGAAAGCTACAAGAACCCATCGGGCCGTCTCGATATTATCGATATCGCCACGAAAAAGGTCGAGCAAAGCTGCGATCTTGGTGGTCAGCCTGATTCTGTCGCGGTTTCGGCGGATCGCAAATTCCTCGCTGTGGCCATTGAAAACGAACGCGACGAGGATTTCAACGATGGTGCGCTGCCACAATTGCCCGCTGGCAATTTGAAAATCGCCGAACTGAAAGACGGTGTTGTGGATTGCGCCAGCATCCGCACGGTGGACCTGACCGGCATTGCGGAGATTTCACCGGAAGACCCGGAACCGGAATTCGTATCCTTCAACAGCCAGAACCAGATCGCCGTCACCTTGCAGGAAAACAACCACATCGCCATTGTGGATGCGGCAACGGGCAAAATCGTCTCGCATTTTTCGGCAGGCTCCGTTGATCTCGACAAGATCGATACCAAGAAGGACGGCCAGATCAAATTCGACGGCGAAATGAAAAATGTCGCCCGCGAACCCGATACGGTGAAGTGGGTCGACAATGACCGCATCCTGATTGCCAATGAGGGCGACTACAAGGGCGGCTCGCGCGGTTTTTCCATCTTCTCCAAGGACGGCAAGCTGCTTTATGAAGCGGGAAACACGCTGGAGCACAGGATCGCGGCGGCCGGTCATTATCCCGAAAAGCGCAACAAGAAGGGCATCGAGCCGGAAGGCGCTGAAACCGCAACATTTGGGGATACAAAATATATCTTTGTCGCAAGCGAACGCGGCTCCATGGTCGGTGTCTATAAGGATAAAGGTAGCGAGCCGGAATTTGTGCAATTGCTGCCTTCGGGCATCGGGCCGGAAGGATTGCTGGCCATTCCCTCGCGCAAACTTTTCGTGACTGCCAATGAAACCGATCTGGTGGAAGACGGTGCTGCCCGCTCGCATGTCATGATCTATGAATTGCAGGACAAGCCCGCCACATATCCGCAGATCGTTTCTGATCTCAAGGAAGACGGCACGCCGATTGCTTGGGGTGCGCTGTCCGGCCTTGTCGCAGACCCGGAAAAGGACAATATTTTCTATGCCGTCTCGGACTCGGCCTATTACGCCGCGCCCACTATCTACACCATTGATGCTGGCCAAAATCCCGCGAAAATCATAGCAAGCCTTCTCGTCAAGCGCGGCAAGGATGCAGCGCAGAAGATCGATCTGGAAGGCATTACGACGGACGGCGAGGGCGGTTTCTGGCTCGCCAATGAAGGTGACCAGAACAAGCTTGTGCTGCATGCCATCCTGAACGTTAATGAAAAAGGCGTCATCCAGAAGGAAATCGCCCTTCCAGACGGGTTGCTCAAGCATCAGACGCGTTTTGGTCTTGAAGGTATTACCCGTGTCGGCGAGGGCGACGATGCCGTGCTCTGGATGGCCGTACAGCGCCCCTGGGGCGATGACCAGAAGGGACACGCCAAGCTTCTTGCCTATCATATCAAGGACAAAAGCTGGAAGGCGGTCGCCTATCCGCTGGATGCTGCGAAAAAAGGCTGGGTCGGCCTTTCGGAGATCACCGCCCATGACGGTCATCTCTATATCGTCGAACGTGACAACCTGATTGGCACGGAAGCGGCCAACAAGCGGCTTTACAAGGTTGCGCTTAAAGATCTCAAGCCGGTCGAGATCGGCGAAAAGCTGCCGGTTGTGAAAAAGACGCTGGTGCGTGATTTCATTCCCGACCTGAAGAAGCTGAACGGTTTCGTGCCCGACAAGCTGGAAGGTTTTGCCATCACGAAGTCCGGGCAAGCCTATGTCGTCACCGACAATGATGGCGTGGACGACAGCAGCGGCGAGACGCAGTTCTTCTCGATTGGCAAGATCGGCAATTGATCCACACCACCTGATAAAGATGACAGGACCGCCTTTGCGCAAAGGCGGTCCTTTTTTATATCCTGTTAAGACAGGATATCCGCATCCGGGATGCGGGCGCAGTTGCAGCGGTTGCGGAATTGTTCATTCGGTTCTTGTCTTTTCCCGGCTCTGATTGTAGTAGGTGCGCGAAAGTGTCAGTATGCGCCGCATGATTTCGGGGCATGGATGCCGCGGACGGCGGGACAATGGCAAGAAATAAAGGTTCAAACATGCAGGTTACCGAAACGCTCAATGAAGGGCTGAAGCGCGAGATTAAAGTCGTGGTTCCGGCCGGAGATCTCGAAGCCAAGCTCGCTGAGCGGCTCGAAACAGCACGTGGTCGTGCGCGCATCAATGGTTTCCGCCCGGGCAAGGTGCCTGTGGCTCACCTGCGCAAGACCTATGGCAAGTCCTTCATGGCCGAGATCGTCAACGAAATCCTCAATGATTCGTCGCGCTCGATCCTTGCTGACCGCAATGAGAAATCGGCAACCCAGCCGGAAGTCATCATGTCGGAAGACGAAAAAGAGGCCGAAAAGGTCCTCGACGGCAAGGCCGATTTCGTTTTCTCGCTCAATTACTAAATTCTGCCGGCGATTGAAGTCAAGGATTTCTCCAAAATTGCCGTGACCCGTGAAGTCGTCGATATTTCGGATGAGGAAGTCGACGAGCAGGTCAAGCGCGTGGCGTCCTCGACCCGCACTTACGAGGCCAAGAAGGGCAAGGCCGAAAACGAAGATCGCGTGACGATCGACTATCTCGGCAAGATCGATGGCGAGCCTTTTGACGGCGGCGCCGATAACGATGCGCAGCTCATTCTCGGTTCGGGCCAGTTCATCCCCGGCTTTGAAGAACAGCTCATCGGCGTGAAGGCTGGCGACGAAAAAGTCATTACCGTAAAATTCCCTGAAGATTACGGCGCAGCCCATCTGGCGGGCAAGGACGCAACCTTCGACATCACCGTCAAGGAAGTTGCCAAGGCTGGCGAACTCGAGCTCAATGACGAAACCGCCAAGAAGCTCGGCATCGAGAGCCTTGATCGTCTGCGTCAGGTGGTTCGCGAGCAGATCGAAAGCCAGTATGGCCAGATCACGCGCCAGAAGGTGAAGCGTCAGATCCTTGATTCGCTCGATGGCGATTACCAGTTCGCCACACCGCAGAAGCTGGTGGACGCAGAGTTCAACAACATCTGGCAGCAGATCAATTTCGACCTGCAACAGGCTGGCCGTACCTTTGAAGACGAAGAAACCACTGAAGAGGCAGCCCGCGAAGAATATCGCAAGCTTGCCGAGCGTCGTGTGCGCCTTGGTCTGGTTCTCTCCGAAATTGGTGAAAAGGCTGGCGTTGAGGTTTCTGAAGAAGAATTGCAGCGCGCCGTTTACGATCAGGTTCGCCGTTATCCGGGTCAGGAAAAGGAAATCTACGAATTCCTGCGCAAGACGCCGGATGCCGTTGCCAACCTTCGCGCCCCGATTTTTGAGGAAAAGGTCGTCGATCATCTGCTCGCCAACATCAACGTGACCGACAAGAAGGTCTCCAAGGAAGAGTTGTCGGCGGAAGACGAAGACGCTGCGGACACAAAGCCTGCAAAGAAGGCTGCGACCAAGAAAGCCGCTGCCAAGAAGGATGAAACCGCCAAGGACGAGCCGAAGAAGAAGGCCGCTCCGAAGAAGAAGGCCGCTCCGAAGAAGAAGGCGGAAGACAAGTCTGAAGAGGCCTGATCTTTCTGTTTCATGCATCTGGATTGGCCGCGCATTGCGCGGCCTTTTCGCGTTTCAAGGCTTGAAAAGCTTGCATCGCAGGGGGCTTTGTTCTAGCCAGTAAACAACCGATTTTTACAGCATTGATGAATAGGTCCTGGCCCTAAAATGTCCCTTATTGATACGCGCACACCTGAGCCAAAACGTTTTATTTCTGGTGCTACCGGCGACTGGGAAGTGGTGATCGGCATGGAAGTCCATGCGCAGGTCACCTCCGAATCGAAACTGTTTTCCGGTGCCTCGACATCTTTTGGCGCTGAACCCAATGCCAATGTGTCGCTGGTGGATGCCGCCATGCCCGGTATGCTGCCGGTCATCAATCAGGAATGCGTTGCGCAGGCGGTACGCACGGGACTGGGCCTCAAGGCGCAGATCAATCTCAAATCGGTTTTTGACCGCAAGAATTATTTCTATCCCGATCTGCCACAGGGCTATCAGATTTCGCAGTTCAAGCAGCCCATCGTCGGTGAAGGCAAGATCATGATTTCGGTTGGTCCCGACAATAAGGGCCAGTTCGAAGATGTTGAAATCGGTATTGAGCGTTTGCATCTGGAACAGGATGCGGGCAAGTCGATACATGACCAGCACCCGACCATGTCCTATGTCGATCTCAACCGTTCGGGCGTCGCACTCATGGAGATCGTCTCCAAGCCGGACCTGCGTTCGTCGGACGAGGCGCGCGCCTATCTGACCAAGTTGCGCACCATCGTGCGTTATCTCGGCACTTGCGACGGCAATATGGATGAAGGCTCGATGCGTGCGGACGTGAACGTCTCCGTGCGTCGTCCGGGTGGCGCATTCGGCACGCGTTGCGAAATCAAGAACGTCAATTCCATCCGCTTCGTCGGACAGGCCATTGAATATGAAGCGCGCCGCCAGATCGCCATTCTGGAAGATGGAGGCAAGATCGATCAGGAAACGCGCCTGTTCGATCCGGTCAAGGGCGAGACGCGCTCCATGCGCTCCAAGGAAGAAGCGCATGATTATCGCTATTTCCCCGACCCCGATCTGCTGCCGCTCGAATTCGATCAGGCTTTTGTCGACGCTCTTGCCGCCGACCTGCCGGAACTGCCGGATGAGAAGAAAAACCGCCTTGTCGAAAAACAGGGCATTTCGGTCTATGACGCCTCGATCCTCGTGACTGAAAAGGCGATTGCCGATTATTATGAGGCGGTTGCAAAAGGTCGTGACGGCAAGGCTGCGGCCAACTGGGTCATCAACGATCTGCTGGGCGCGCTTAACAAGGCCGGAAAAAGCATCGAGGAATCGCCGCTCACGCCTGAGCAATTGGGCGCGATCATTGATCTCATCAAGGATGGCACGATTTCCGGCAAGATCGCCAAGGATCTGTTCGAGATCGTCTGGAATGAAGGTGGCGATCCAAAAGTGCTTGTCGAAGAACGTGGCATGAAGCAGGTGACGGACACGGGCGCCATTGAAAAGGCCGTGGACGATATCATTGCCGCCAATCCCGACAAGGTCGAGCAGGCCAAGGCCAAGCCGACGCTGGCTGGCTGGTTCGTGGGGCAGGTGATGCGCGCCACGGGTGGCAAGGCCAATCCGCAGGCCGTCAACGATCTGGTCAAGGCCAAGCTCGGGATCGAAGAATAATGTGGGTCAGGAGTGCCACAGAGGCCGATCTGAAAGCCGTGCATGAACTGCTCGTCTCGACCTGGCATGCGACCTTTGACGATATTCTGGGGCGGGAAATGGTGAATGCCGTGACTGGCCAGTGGCATTCGCTTGGCGCACTCAAAGCCAATCTGAAAAAGCCCTATTCAGAATTTGTCGTGGCCGACAATGGCGAAGGCGGCATCGACGGCATGGCCTTCGCCAGCCAGAGCGAGCAGGGCAAGGCCTCGCTGCATCAGCTTTATGTGCGCCCGGAAATTCAGGTTCAGGGTGTCGGCACCATGCTGCTCGCGGAAATCGAAATGGCGTTTCCCGATGTGCGGGCGATCAATCTCGAAGTGATAGAGAAGAACACCAAGGCGGTGCAATTCTATGAGCGCAAGGGCTATCAGAAGGTCGGGCGCAATGAGGACTGGGGCGATCCCGCCTGCAAGGAGCCGGTTCTCATCATGGAAAAATCGCTTGAAGGCTGGAGCATGTAGGCCGTTCTCGCGGGGGAGAGCATCGCCGTTTTGTTCGTTCATACTCCTGTGACAGCGGCAACTTGCCCCTTGCCTTGGGCGACTGATAGGGTCATAAGCAGAAAAACCCGGTGGCTATATGCTTGGCCGCGGCAATAACGGATCCGGATCGATCATGAAGAAGTTTATCACGCAAGTCTTCACCTGGTGGAATGGCCAGACGCTCGGCACCCGCCTTCATACCTGGCGCAAGGGTGAAAAGGTTGGCGAAGACGAGTTCGGTAATATCTACTATCAAGGTGGCAAGGATTCCGAAGGCCGGACGCGCCGCTGGGTCATTTTCAATGGCTATGCCGAAGCCAGCGCCATTCCTCCGGGCTGGCATGGCTGGATGCATCATCGCGTCGATACACCACCGAGCGAAGAAGATTATAAACCACGCGATTGGCAGAAGAACCATCATGCCAACCAGACCGGCACGCCGCTCGCTTATCGTCCCAAGGGCGCGATCCCGCGTCCGGGTGCAGCTGTCAATGAACGTCCGCGTGTGACGGGCGAATATGATGCCTGGACGCCGGGCAACTGATTTCTTTCTGTCCGGCGCTCCTTGGCCGGATATTCCTGTTTTGACCATGCCCATGGTCACAACGCATGAAAAAGCGTGGACGAGACAGGAGGATGGGGGCGGCACCTCCGGCGCACCTCCTG
>JAATGD010000409.1 GCA_015654965.1 Hyphomicrobiales bacterium | reverse complement strand
GGCATAATCGCCATCGGTCGCGGTTTCGGGGTTTGCCAGCACATATTTGTCGTTGAAGACGTTCAGCCCCTTGTTCTCCATCGCGCCCATGTTGAAATCGGAAACCGCGACGATGTTGAACACATCGAGATCATATTCGCGCCCGAACCGTTCCTCGTCCCAACGCATGGAACGCTTGAGCGCATCCATCGCGTAAAGGGCGCGGTCTTCCTTGCCGTGTTCGACATAAATCGCCAGATTGACGCCACGCCCTGATTGCGTGGTGAAATGATCCTTCACAACACCGAGCGAACCCGCGACGAGCGCGAAAAGATAGGAGGGTTTTGGATGCGGGTCGTGCCACAGCGCGAAATGCCGCTCGGGCCTTTCTGAAACCGGCCCGCTTTCAACCGGATTGCCGTTGGAAAGCAGGATCGGCGCGGTTGCCTTTTCCGCATCCACGCGCACCGTGTAGACCGAAAGCACATCGGGGCGGTCATAATAATAGGTGATGCGGCGAAAGCCTTCCGCCTCGCATTGGGTACAATACACGCCGCTTGAGCGGTAAAGGCCTGAAAGTTGCCGATTGGTGGTCGGATTGACTTTCGTGACGATTTCAAGCGTGAAACGCGCATTTTGGGGCAGGGCGGTGATTTCAAGCTGGTCGGGTGTTGCGACATAGCTCTTGTCATCGAGCGGTTTTCCATCAATGGCAAGGCTTACAAGCGTCAACCCGTCGCCATCAAGGATCAGCGGGGCGCCTTCAGGCGTTTCCTTGCGGCGCTCGATGGTGAGCGTGGCGCGCACAATTGTATCCTGCGGCTCAAGTGAAAAATCGAGTTGTGTGTCCGGGATTGCGTAAGGTGTCGGGCGATAATCTTGGAGACGGAACGTCTGGCCGGTTTCAGGACGCATCGGAAGACTCTTTCTTTGAAATGCACGCGCAGGGAAATTCGCATGCAGGATTCGTAACCGGCTTTTTTTAAAACCACAAGAAAAGTCATTTAGCCAAATTATTTGCGTGCTCAGGCTTGGCAGCCTGATGCAAACCAGCCTATGAAGTATCGACGGTCAAAAAAAGAATTGCAGTGCAAGTTTAGGGGATTGCGTCGTGAACGCTCATGCGAGCGCGCCTGTCGGGGCGGCACATCTTGAATCGAATCCAATGCTCGGCATTGGGCTAAAAATCGCTTCTGTCACGGTCTTTGTCGGCATGTCCACCATGCTCAAGGCGGCAGACGGCATCCCCCTCGGAGAACTGATTTTCTTTCGATCCTTCTTTGCGGTGGTTGCGGTGCTCATTTACCTGCAAATGCGCGGTCAGCTTGAAGGCGCTTTCCAGACCCAGCATGGTTTCAGCCATTTCTGGCGCGGCATGGTCGGCGTCTGTGCTATGACCATGAGCTTTTTTGCCCTGATGAACCTGCCGCTGCCGGAAGCCATCGCCATCAATTATGCCTCGCCGCTCATTACCGTCATTCTGGGCGCGCTGGTGCTGGGCGAAGTCGTACGACTTTATCGCTGGAGCGCGGTGCTGATCGGGCTTTTTGGCGTGCTTGTCATCATCTGGCCGCGTTTGACGGTTTTTTCTTCCGGGCATATCGGGCGCGATGAGGCGATTGGCGCGCTCTCAGCGCTTGGCGGTGCTTGCATGGCGGCTCTCGCCATGCTTCTGGTGCGGCGTCTGGTGCAGACCGAACGCACGGCGACCATCGTGATCTATTTTTCGCTCTCCGCTAGTATTATCGCGCTTTTCAGCCTGCCTTTCGGATGGGTGATGCCGAACTGGACGCAGCTTGCGCTTCTGGTGGGCGCGGGCTTTGCAGGCGGGATCGCGCAGATATTGCTGACCGAATGCTATCGGCATGCACCGATGTCGACCATTGCGCCCTTTGAATATACATCGATGCTGTTGGGACTGGCGATCGGCTTCCTGATCTTTGGCGATGTTCCGACGCTGGAAATGATGATCGGCAGCGCCATTGTCATGGGTGCTGGCGGCTTTATCATCTATCGCGAACACAAACTGGCTATCGCGTCTCATAAGGCCAATGTGCCGCACAGCCACTGAATTGGTTATTGCGGCGTTTCCGAACGCGGGTCGAGTTGCAATGTTTCCGGTGTCGATTGTGCATCGGGGGTAACGAACTTGAATTCGGTCTTCTGATCGCTGATTGCCGGACGCTCAAAGCGCCGGATACGCCAATAGGCATGCAACCCGTAAATGCCATAGGACGCCGCCATCGTGACGAAAAAGCCCGGCGCGCCGATCAGGTCCATCAATGGGCCCGATATGGCCGGTCCCAGCATGCTGCCAACGCCGTAAATAATCAGCAGACCACTTGAGACCTGCACGAATTCGCTTGCATCCGCATAGTCATTGGCATGCGCCACGTTGAGGCTGTAGATCGGATAGAGGATGAAGCCGAACAGGAACATCATGGCATAAAGGGCAGGTGGGGACGCGGGCTGGAACAATGCCATGACGGTGGAGAGGGCAAAGCCGATAATGCCCGCTATGACCATGACATAGCGGCGATCGACAGAATCGGATGCACGCCCCAGCGGATATTGGAAGATTGCGCCACCGATCATGGCGCAGGCCAGCATGGTGGCAATGCCGAATGTGGTCAGCCCGTTCATCTCGCCATAAATGGCAGCTAAAAAATTCCATGTGCCGGCCACGATGCCCGCAATCAATGAGCCGACGACGGCTGCGGGAGAACGCCGGTAAAGCCCCTTGAGGTCGAGCGTTACCTGCGTCAGTGGATTGGGCGACTGGGCGCTCGAAAGCGCGGTCGGAAGAAGCGCTGCCGCATAAATGATCGCGCAGATGATGAACAGGGTCTGCGCTGAGGCGTCGCCAAAGGGCAGGATATATTGCCCGCACATCAGTCCCAGCATGGTGATGATCATATAGACCGAAAAAACCCGTCCGCGTGTTTCATTGGTCACGCGCTCATTGAGCCAGCTTTCGATGATCATATAGCTGCCTGCCAGCGCAAAACCGGCAACGCCACGGAATATCATCCAGGCAACTGGGCTTATGACAAGCGCATGAAACAGCAGCGCCATCGACAGCAGTGTCAGGAGTGCGGAGAAAACCCGCACATGCCCGACACGGCGCACAAGATGCGGCACCACGATGCAGCCGATGGTGAAAGCGAGCGAATAGCTCGTGCCCATCCAGCCGATGGTGGTCGTGGACCAGCCTTCCATGCCGCCACGCAGCGGCAGGAGAATGCCCGCAAGTCCGCCTGCAAGCAGCATCAGGAATGTGCTTGTGAGGAGTGCGGCGATTGGCAGAAGCTGGCCAGCCATAAGTGTCTCCAAAAAGAGCTGGAATTTTAGCTCTCATTGCCGTCTTTGAGTGATTTGGCAAGCGGCGAAATAAAACAAGTTTGCGGCATGCAAGTGACAGGCTGTGGAGCAGCCCGCGTCTTGTATAAAAAGGGAATAAAAATATCAGCCGCTGAATTCGGCCATTTTCATCTTCACGGCCAGAAAATCACGCCATGCAAAGCGTTTTTGCGCAGGCGTGCGCAAGAGATAGGCCGGATGCAGGGTCGGCATGACCGGAATTTCCATGCCTGAAGGTGTGCGGTGGATTTTCCAGTTGCCGCGCAGCCGCAAGATGCCTTCGCTCGCTCCAGTCAGCGCCTTGCCCGCAGGCCCGCCAAGCGCCACCAGAATTTTGGGCGCGGCAAGTTCGATCTGGCGTTCGATGAACGGACGGCAGAGTTCGGTTTCAAGTGGCGTCGGCGTGCGGTTGCCCGGCGGACGCCACGGGATCGTATTGGCGATATAGACCGCTTCACGCTTCAAGCCGATGGCCTCAATCATGCGATTGAGCAGTTGACCGGAACGTCCGACAAACGGCAGCCCTTCCATATCCTCATCGCGTCCCGGCGCTTCGCCGACGAACATGATGTCGGAAGCAGGATCGCCATCGGCAAAACACAGGTTTTTCGCGGTGAATTTCAAGGCGCAGCCATCGAATGCGGCGAGTTTTTCGCGCAATTCTTCCAATGTCCGGGCTTGGGAAGCGGCTTCGCGCGCCAGTGCAATTTGCGCAGTATCAGGCACATCGCTTGCCGCCTGCACCGCCCTTGTGACGGGTGTAGCGGCTGGACGGGGCTGGGATTGCTGCATGCGTGGCGCCTGGGCCGCCTGTTGCGGGTTGTCCAGCGGCGCAACCTGTGCGGTCACGGCTTGCTGCTCGGCAAAACGGTCTATCGGCTCGTCAGAGAGCGGCAGATCGACTCCCGCTTGCGCATAAAAACGCAGCAGGTCTTCCATGTTGAGCGTCTCGCGACCATCCGTCATTTAATATACCTCGGTTCTGAGGTGGCGAATTTTACCCCGGAATGCAATGGGGGAAGGGCAGCATTTTGCGTTTTCCGCACAAAAGCCCGCAAATGGCGTCCGAAAACCTCCATGCTCTCACATCCTCATCCCGTCTCTGTGAACGAGGGCCGTCGAATGAGAGTTGCCCGCTTGCTTCAAAAAACCGCAGCGATTAAATTGACGTTTACGTTAAGGTAAATATTATTGACATTGAAATGTGCATACCTTGGACAATTGGACGCATATGCGACAGTTCTGAACTTTGCGAGAGGGTAAGACAACAGGACGAGGCCCGTGGCCGCATATGAAGGCAAGGGTTAAAGCGGGTCATCTATAGATCAGGACGCTTTTCAGGGGACAAACATCATTTCATGTTCATATCTTTTTACGAGATAGGATCATGAAGAAAAAACAATTGGATGCATCGTGTTGACTGGAATAGAGAATGCGCGATGACGTACCGGACGGAGGCATGAATGTCTGAGGCTCACGAGCTTCCCGAACGCGAGAGCATGGAATTTGATGTTGTGATTGTCGGCGCAGGGCCTGCGGGTCTTGCTGCGGCCATTCGCTTCAAGCAGATCAATCCAGAGCTTTCGGTCGTCGTGCTCGAGAAGGGCGGGGAAGTGGGCGCGCATATTCTCTCGGGCGCGGTCGTTGATCCAAGTGGCATCGATGCCCTTCTGCCCGGCTGGCGTGAAGAGGAAGGCCATCCCTTCAAGACGCCGGTGACGGACGATCATTTCCTGCTGCTCGGGCCTGCGGGTTCTGTGCGCCTGCCCAATTTCGCCATGCCGGGACTGATGAGCAATCACGGCAATTATATCGTCTCGCTGGGCAATGTCTGCCGCTGGCTTGGCACGAAAGCCGAAGAGCTGGGCGTTGAAATCTATCCGGGCTTTGCTGCCACCGAAGTGCTTTATAATGAAGAGGGTGCCGTCATTGGCGTTGCCACCGGCGACATGGGCGTGGAGCGTGACGGAAGTCATGGTCCCAATTACACCCGTGGCATGGCTTTGCTTGGCAAATATACCCTGATCGGTGAGGGTGCGCGGGGATCGCTTGCCAAGGAACTGATCGCCAGATTCAAGCTTGATGAAGGCCGCGAGCCGGGCAAGTTCGGCATTGGCCTCAAGGAACTTTGGCAGGTCGCGCCAGAAAAGCACAAGCCGGGTCTGGTGCAGCATTCTTTCGGCTGGCCGCTCGATATGAAGACGGGCGGTGGCTCGTTCCTCTATCATCTAGAAGACAATATGGTCGCGGTCGGCTTTGTGGTTCATCTCAATTACAAGAACCCTTATCTGGCACCTTTCGAGGAATTTCAGCGTTTCAAGACGCATCCCGCCATTCGCGACACGTTCGAGGGCGGCAAGCGCCTTTCCTATGGCGCGCGCGCCATTACCGAAGGCGGTTTCCAGTCGGTGCCGAAATTGTCTTTCCCTGGCGGCGCGCTGATCGGCTGTTCGGCGGGTCTTGTGAATGTGCCGCGCATCAAGGGCAGCCATAATGCGGTGCTGTCGGGCATCTTGGCCGCTGACAAGATTGCGGAAGCACTCAGCGCTGGCCGCGCCAATGATGAGCCGGTCGAGATCGAGAACAGCTGGCGTGATAGCGCCATCGGCGCGGATCTGAAGAAGGTGCGCAACGTCAAGCCGCTATGGTCGAAATTCGGCACGGTGATCGGTGTTGCGCTTGGCGGTCTTGATATGTGGACCAATCATTTATTCGACTTTTCATTTTTTGGGACGCTCAAGCACGGCAAGACCGATGCGCAGAGCCTTGAGGCGGCGGAAAAGCACAAGAAGATCGACTATCCCAAACCCGACGGTGTTTTGACTTTCGATCGCCTGTCGTCGGTGTTCCTGTCGAACACCAATCATGACGAGAACGAACCAATCCATTTGCAGGTGAGGGACCCGCAATTGCAAGTTTCGTCCGAGCATGATGTCTTTGCCGGTCCTTCGACGCGCTATTGTCCGGCGGGTGTTTATGAATGGGTCGATGCGGACGGCAATGCAGCCTCCGACCCCAAGGCCAAGGATGTGCGCTTCGTGATCAACGCGCAGAACTGCGTGCATTGCAAGACCTGCGATATCAAGGACCCCAACCAGAACATCAACTGGGTACCGCCACAAGGCGGCGAAGGACCGGTTTACGTCAACATGTAATGTTGATGAAAACCGTGTCCGTCTCGACCGCCGTTATAAAAATGTCGGCGAAGGACCGGTTTATGTCAACATGTAAAGAAAAAGCGGCCAGTGGCCGCTTTTTTAGTGCAACATGACCGATTGGGTTTCCGCCTCATCCTCGTCAAGTCGAACGGGAGGTGGCACGGAAAAATCAAGTCGCACCGGCAGGTGGTCGGAACCGGCATTCGCACGGGCAGAAGCTTTGGGCGCAATGATATCCGGGCTTGCCAGAAACTGGTCTATCGGCAGGCCAAGATAGGGTGCCAGAGACACGGGCAGGAATGAGGGCAACCATGTTCCGCCGCTGCCCTTTACATGGGCGGTTTTCGATGCGTCCTCAATGCGGCGCAAGGCGTGGCTCCAAGGTACTGCATTGAAATCACCTGCAAGGATAGTCGGACCATCGAGGCGGCGCAATTCCGGCTCGATAAAATCCAGCTGATAGGCCTGCCAGTGCGGCCATGGCCGGGAAAGCCGCAGCGCTGCGATATTGACGGTGCTTCCGCCAAGATTGATGGGGGCGATGGCCAGAAGACCTTCGCCGACACAGACGGATTGTCCGCCTTCGGTGAAAGGGCGGCGGGAGAGGATGCCCACGCCCCAGATGCGCGGATCTTGCTTGCAATCAAGGCGATAGGGATAGCTTGCCTCAAGAATATCGAGCCATTGCGACCATTCTTCGCTCGCCTCTTCATAGGCGATGATGTCGGGTTTTTCGCGTGCAATCATTTGCAGGACGCGCTTGGGGTCGGGATTGTCGTCGCGCAGGTTGATCTGGATGATGCTGTAGCGCGGCCCTGCCTGTTGGCTATCCTCTGGCTTGGTTTTAAAATCGCCACTGATGCCCAATGTCGTGCCAAAACCCATGATGGCCAACAGGAGCAGCATTGCGCTCTCGCGCCGCATAGGTGTGAACAGGAGAGGCAGGGCCAGAAGCCCCATCAGAACGGCCAGATGGATGCGGAAATGCGCAAAGGAATCAAATGCCGGATGCGCAGCCCCGAGAAAACCGAGCACAAGCGGAACCGACACCGCGACAGCGGCGAGAAGCAGAATGAAGGACAGTCTTGAGCGGGCTTTGGACATGTTAGCGAATATGCGCCTGATTGCGGCACGAAGATGAAGCGGAGCGTATAAACGCTCCGCTTCTCACTGGAAGGCCGTTTCGTAAAAGCTTCTGAGTTTGCGCGAATGCAGCCGTTCATTGGGCATGGCGGCAATCTTCTCGATCGCCCTGATGCCGATGCGCAGATGCTGCGCCACCTGCCGCTTGTAGAATTCGGTCGCCATGCCCGGCAATTTCAATTCGCCATGCAAAGGCTTGTCCGAAACGCATAGAAGCGTGCCATAGGGCACGCGGAAGCGGAAACCATTGGCGGCGATGGTGGCCGATTCCATGTCGAGCGCGACCGCGCGCGCCTGCGACAGCCGTTGTACGGGGCCGCGCTGGTCGCGCAGTTCCCAGTTGCGGTTGTCGATGGTGGCAACGGTTCCCGTGCGCATGATGCGCTTGAGTTCGGAGCCTTCAAGACCAGTGATTTCCTCGACCGCTTCTTCCAGCGCCACCTGAATTTCGGCGAGTGCGGGCAGTGGCACCCAGACTGGCAGATCATCGTCGAGCACGTGATCTTCACGCATATAGGCGTGAGCCAGCACATAATCGCCCAGTTCCTGAGAGTTGCGCAGGCCCGCGCAATGACCGAGCATCAGCCATGCATGTGGACGCAGCACTGCGACGTGATCGGTAATTGTCTTGGCGTTCGACGGGCCGACACCGATATTGACCATGGTGATACCGCCATGGCCTTTTTTCTTGAGGTGATAGGCGGGCATTTGCGGCAGGCGGATCAGCGGGCTGCCATCAGACGGCTCGCTCTCGCCCGCGCGCGTGATCAGATTGCCCGGCTCCACGAAGGATTCATAGCCGCCACCACCCGAAGCCATCAATTCCCGGGCATAGGCGCAGAATTCATCGACATAGAACTGGTAATTGGTGAAAAGCACGAAATTCTGGAAATGTTTTGGGCTTGTCGCCGTATAATGCGAAAGTCGCTGCAACGAATAATCGACGCGTTGCGCGGTGAAGGGCGCAAGCGGCATCGGCGCGCCGGGAACAGGGTCGATATCGGCATTGACGATGCGGTCGTCGGTTGCGGCAAGGTCCGGCACATCAAAGAGATCACGCAACGGATGCTGGAAGGCATTGGCGACGGACGCCTCGACATAGGTGCCTTCAAGGAAAGCAAAATGGAGCGGAATGGGCGTGGCCGATTCCCGCACGGTGACGGCAACCCCATGATTGGCCATCAGCAAGCGGATTTGTTCATGCAGATAATGGCCGAACAGATCAGGACGGGTGATGGTGGCCGAATAATCGCCGGGGGTTGAGACATGACCATAGGCAAGCCGTGTATTGGCGTGGGCGAAGCTCGATGTGGACAGGCAGATTTCGGGATAAAAAGCGCGATAGCGCTGCGCTTTCGCTTCTCCGCGCGCCACTTTCTCGAAAGCATCGCGCAGGAACTGCGCGTTGCGATCATAGAGTTTTTGCAGTGCAGCCACGGCCTCGGCAGCATCGCTGAATAGCTGCGGTGCAAAGGGCGCTGGTGTGGCAATTTCAGTTGAATAAGAATGTTCGATTCGCTCTGTCATGGCCCAGTATAGCAGGTTCCATGATTTTGGAATTCATGACTTTGGAATGACCAACTGTCATGTTGCGCGTTGCAGGCTGACATAGAGCACCAGACCGACGCCGCTCATCTTGGGATGGTTTCCGATCTGGGTATAGGCGAAGGTTGCGGCAGGGCCGGTAAAAATGGCGGTGAACAGCGCGACGCGGAAGGCAATCGCCATGAAGGCGCGAAAGGGCGCTCTCATGGTATCACCTTCACCGGCTTGGAATGTTGGGCGACGCGGACATTTTTCATCACGCTGTCTTCCTGCCGGCTGTCGGCAAAAACGCCTGCCACGATGGCAATGCCTGCAAGAAGCAAAACTGTGATCGTCAAGCGTTTGAACAGCATGGCTGGTCCCTCCGTCCTGAAATGATTTGATAAGGCCAAGTTACCCACGCGCATCTGAACCTTCTCTGACCCCTCTATTCATCTGCGGTTCAAAAATATTGATGTGGCGTTAAATCTGGTCTTGCGGGCTTGTAGCCATCGCAAGGGGGCTTATGTTTCCCATGATTGGAATGCGCAATGATGTCCGCGTGATTATGGATGAACTGGAGAAAGCCCATGGTTGAACAAACCAAGCCGATCGAGCTTTACTACTGGCCGACGCCGAATGGTTTCAAGATCAGCATCATGCTGGAAGAACTCGGCGTCCCTTATGACGTCAAATATATCAATATCGGCAAGGGCGACCAGTTTGCGCCTGACTTTTTGAAAATAGCGCCCAATAACCGCATGCCTGCGATCATCGACCCGGAAGGCCCGGGGGGCGAGCCTATATCGGTTTTTGAATCGGGTGCGATCCTGCAATATCTCGGACGAAAATTCGGCAAATTCTATCCATCCGATGAGCGTGAGCGCGTTGCCGTCGATGAAGGGCTGATGTGGCAGATGGGTGGTCTGGGACCGATGTCGGGGCAGGCCGGGCATTTCCGCGTCTACGCGCCGGAGAAGGTGCAATATGGTATCGACCGTTATACCAATGAGGTGAATCGGCTTTATGGCGTGCTCGACCGTCAGCTCGAAGGTCGCGATTTCATCACAGGCGACTATTCCATCGCCGATATGGCGAGCATCGGCTGGATCAATGCCTATAAGAATTATGACCAGAACCTCGATGATTTTCCAAACCTCAAGCGCTGGCACGAGAGGTTGAATGCGCGTCCTGCCGTGCAACGTGGTCTCCTTGTGGGCAAGGAAGAGCGCGAACGCGCCATGGCTTCCGCCAATAGGCAAGAAGAGCAGAAAATCCTGTTCGGCCAGAAAGCGCGTTAAGCCAAAACCACTATGGAAAAAGGCGGCCTTGCGGGCCGCCTTTTTGTTTTGAACCGATGATGGTGCGGCCTATTGGCGTGTGAGGCTTTCGCTCTTGCAGATCAGGCCGCCCAACACACAGCCCGACAGTGACAGGGTGTTGCCCGTGACAGTCGCCTTGCCATTATAGGTCTTGCCTTCATCGAGCTTGTTGACCTGACCTTTATAGCTGCCGTCCTTGCCCGCCATGGTGCCGATGGATTTGCCCTTATATTCGCCGCTCATGACCGTACCGCAGAATTGGCCGTTGCCGCAGGCGGCATAGCGGATGATCGTGCCGTTCGAGCGCTTCCAGCTTCCGACAATGCCCTCGTCGGCAAAAGCCGGAGTACTAAAACTTGCGCTAAAGCTTGCGGCCAGTGTGATTCCAAGAATGAGACTACGGATCATGTTTTCCTCCCAAGGTGCCGCACATTTCATATGCGCGGTCATGTTTCAAATGTCCCGGCGATGCTTTGCGCCGACGACATGTTTCAACCATGCTGCCTGCGCTTGTTTACGCATACGTAAACGTAAATTAAATTACCGCTTTTCGGAAGCGGAATTTTGATGAATGCCAGACCGTTCCGCCGATTCCTGGAGAGGCTTGGCGACACTTTCTTGAAAGGCTTGCAACGAGCACACTTGTCCTATGGTTATCATCCGGTTTCTTTGTCTAGGCCGCGCGGGACGCGTTTTTTTTAAAAAACCAAATAATCCATGAGACTTGCATGTTTAACGAATTACCAAGTTTACGCCTTGTTGGTAATTTGTTGGGTTCCTGTTAAGCATCTGGTTTAACGCGCATTTTAATCCTGTCCCTTATCTTCAAGAGCATGAACGGAACGACAGAGACGGCACTTTTCCCCGGTTCATTCGGACAGGAAAGCAAGACCGGACGGTTCTCGGGATTTAACAGGGACAAAGACAATGGCACAGTTTCAGAGCTTTACAAATAAAGATCAGGCGGGTTCCCAGGACCGTATTCTTCTTGAAATGGGTTTGAAATATGCAATCGGCCGCGATTGCGAAATCGACGTGGTAGAAGCGCATAAATGGCTCAACATCGCCGCCATCCGCGGCAATGAAAAGGCCGCCCTTATGCGCAATCGCGTCGCCGCGACGATGAGCAAGGGTGAACTGACTGCAGCCCTGCGTGGCGCGCGCGAGTGGATGACCGGACACTGATCATGCACGGCGTGTTTGGCGCAGCCTGATTGACGGCTAAATAGAAAACAGTCGCAATAATGGCGTTACTGTGTTTTTACTGTGAACAACTTGTACATAACGGACATGCAGCGCCCGTTAGAAAACTTGTATTTCATCAAATCGGAATATATCGTAATATATTGACAGTCAATCATGCTCAGTGCAATATTGACAAGGAAGGAATAGGTAGAATAGACAGGCGAGTGCTTGGTTCTTCTCTATTCCAGAGAAAGTCTGGTCACAACACATCAAGGTGATGCCGTGGCCGAAGAGGCAGAATTCGACAGGGAGTGACGCAATGTCCATTCGAACCATTACAGCTCTGGCAGGCACTGCCATCATCATGGGCGCCGCAGCTTTTGCCTTTTCTACGCCGGCAAATGCCCTGACCATGAAGGAATGCAGCGCCAAGTATCAGGCTGCAAAGGATGCAGGCACGCTGGGCGATCTCAAGTGGAATGATTTCCGCAAGGCCCAATGTGGCGATGATGCCGCCGCAGCCCCGGCTCCCGCACCGGCAGCGCCTGCGCAAAAGGCAGCGACCGCTCCCGCGGCTGCTGATGACAGCGCCAAGGGACTGAGCATGTCGCAGTGCAGCACCAAGTATCAGGCTGCCAAGGATGCCGGTGTCGATGGTTTGAAGTGGAATGATTTCCGCAAGGCTGAATGCGGTCCGGGTGCCGATCCGGTTGCCCTCACCACTGATGGCAACACTGAACCGGCTGCTCCGACGGTTGCCGCACCGCGTGGCATGAAATTCCCGACCGCCGTTTCCGCCAAGTTCTCCAATGAATCGGCTGGCAAGGCGCGCATGCATACCTGCCTTGAGCAGTATCATGCCTTGAAAGACGCCAATGCGCTTGGCGATCTGAAGTGGATTCAGAAGGGCGGCGGTTATTACAGCCTCTGCAACGCACGCCTCAAGGGCAATTCATAAGCCTTTCGGCAGATTGAATAGATAAGGGGCCTTCGGGCCCCTTTATTTTTGCCTGAACATATAGGCTTTCTCAAGCGGCCATGACGATATGGCCGCAATCATCTGGCCATTATGATCTGACTTGGGAAAACCAGCCGCTTATGGCAACACCAAGCCAGCCGATCATCATCAGCGTACCGCCGGTGGGAGCTGCAAAGGGGAACAGGCGATTGCCGGTGATGTCGCGCAGATAAAGATCGCCACAGAAAAGCGCCAGTCCTACGATCAGCAATGTGCCGCCGATCGTGGCAACACGGCTGGTTGGCACCAGAATGGACAGCACCAGGAGGGCAGGGGCATGGGCGAGAAGCAGCGGGGCGATGGTGCCAAAATGGCTGCCGTCGCTGTGGGCAGAGCCGGCATAGGCGGCGATACCCAAGGCGCCGCAAAGACCGCCAAGCGTGCTGAACAGGACATTGCGGGCAGGCGTGTTTTGTGGATTTTGCATGTTTTGTAGATTTTTCATGGGACAATTCACTTTTCACAAGGTTTTACGGGCTTCTTCCAAGGCGTCGGGCAGGGCCATTTCAAAAACATCGAGCTGCTCGGCAACGCCGACACTCACTCGAATGCAGCGGTCGAGCACTGGCGCTGAAGGTTTGCGCACAAAGACGTCCCGCTCAATGAGGCCATTCATAACGCTTGTCGCAAAGCTGTTGCCATGACCGCAATCAATCGCCACGAAATTGGTGGCTGACGGGATTGGGTTGAGGCCATGTTTTGCGGCAATGGTCGCAATGCGGTTACGACCGGCGATGATTTGCGCAACTGTTTTTTCGAGATAATGCTGATCTTTAAGGGCTGCCAGCGCCGCCGCCTGCGCTATGCGGCTGACGGCAAAATGATCACGAACCTTGTTGAAGGCGCTGATCGCTTGGCTGCACCCGATGGCATAGCCGCAGCGAATGCCGGCAAGCCCATAGGCTTTGGAAAAAGTGCGCATACGCAGGACATTCTGGCGATCCGTCTCAAAAGCCGGAAAAGCGGAAGCCGGTGCAGTTTCGCAATAGGCTTCATCAAGAATGAGCATCGTCGTTTCGGGAAGCTGCTCGACAAAGGCCTGAATATCCGCGCCTTCATGCCATGTGCCCATCGGATTATCAGGATTGGCGATATAAAGGAGGGCAGGTTGTTCCTTGTGTGCCTTCTCAAGCAGGGCTTGAAGGTCCGGCCGATCATCGCGGTAAGGCACCGTCACAAGCGCACCGCCATAGCCCGAGACATGATAGTTGAATGTCGGATAACCACCCAGTGAATTGATAACCGTGTCGCCGGGCTGCACATATTGGCGGACGATCAGGCCAAGCAGGGCATCGACACCCGCTCCCGGCATGATGTTTTCGGGGCCAACGCCATGATGGGCGGCAAGGGCATGGCGCAATTCATAATTTTCAGGATCGCCATATTTCCATACTTCTGTCGCCTCCCCCTGCATCGCCTCAATAACCGACGGAGCCGGGCCGAAACTGCTTTCATTGGCGCCGATCCGCGCCTTGAAAGCTTTGCCGCGCTGCAATTCCAGCGTTTCCGGTCCGATGAAGGGAACGGTCGATGGCAGCTTTTCCACAAGAGGGGTGAGGCGGGGTGATCCCATGGCATATGTCCAGTCAGTTTTTTCAAGCATCGGGAAGGGACGTAAACCATGCATAGGCATCAGTCTATCTGGATCGATTGCCCCTCGATCAAAGCCATAGCAATTTGTGCTTGCCGCTTCCAGCCGAATGGTGACGTGAGAATGGAGCTGACCGAAATTTACCGGAAAAGGCGGGATTTGTCAGAATGATCCTCAAGCAAACAGTCGGTCTTTTGCTCGGATTATCCGCGTCGGCATATTGTGTTCAAACGACGCAGACGCAGCAACAGATAGAAACGACGGTGATCGATCTTGGCACTTTGGGCGGAGCATATTCCACTGCCCGCGCTGTTTCCGCAGACGGCACCGTGATTATTGGATTGATAACGACAGCCAGCGGTGACACGCACGCGGCACTCTGGAAGATTCTGACGCCGACACCGCCTGATCCGCAACCGGATTTCATCGGTATCGATGTCGATAATACCGTGGATACGGTTGCCAGTTCGGCTCGGGATACTTTCCCGGTTATGGGTTCTCAAGGGTCGATGCTCAGGCGCTTGCAGGATTTCTACGATGTCTCGAAGGTTGGCCAATCCTGCTACTCAATATCTACCGATATCGGGCGTTCGGGCGATAGTAAGGAGGTGCTTGGCTGGATGACGCTTGGTCATGCCTTCACTACTGGCTGAATGATGCGTCATCAAATGTCGGGACCAAACACATAAAGCCTATCTCGATCTGATCGAACCTGATCAAAATAGGCTTTAGTTTCTGGAAATATCGCCACGGGTTATCAGGAAGAGATATTATCCCTACTTTGTAAAAATTTATCTAAAACTATACCGCATTGCGTATGATAATCATGCTGTTATAAAGAAATGCGTCTTGTCCAGTCTCCGGATTTTTATGTTTTCCTTCAATATAGTCATAAGTTACTATAATCTCAAATTGTTGATCGCTGTCACTATAAATTTGTTGTTTATAAACGCCTTCATGATCTAAGTAGAATTTATGGTAGTCGGATGGGCTTTGTGTAGTAGAATAAAGTGAATTTTGTCCTACAAAAGGAATATCAAACATAGCAGCGAACTTCTTGCTGTCAGGCATTGTTGAATCAGCTAATCTCAATTCAATGGCATAGCCCAGGCCTGTGAATACACCATTACTTTGCCATAAAAAGCCGACGGCATTATACCATTTTCCCAGGGATCCGCTTGCCGTTTTCTTTTCGGTTGCACCTTTAATGACAGTGGGCACGCTTCCTGGTGCGGGTGGAGTTCCGTTGTAATAATATGGAAAAGAAATATGCAGATCATGATCTGTAAGATTGTATATTGTAACAATCTGGTAGGTTTTATGAAGAATAAATATAGCAAATAAAAATATTGCTATTAGTATAATAATTCCAGTAATGCCTAATAGAACTGTCGAAACTTCGACACCGCTGACAATTCCTTCTGCTGCAGATACCGCAATTCTGGCCGCAGCCAATGCTTCAGTAACGCTTTGTCCGGAAATCAACTCAATAATGAGAGTCGCGAAAAACTGGTAAACTATTTTTAATATATTAGTTATTATAGTAATTAATGTTTTAAGTACACCAGTAGTTAGCTTTCTAAGCAGGCTTCCTATTGCATCAACACCAGATTTTTCTAATACAGGTATGAGTAATCCTGCTATAAGAGAGGTTCCGCTAACGGCCCCTCCTGCAATCATGGAGAGTATCGTCCCTTCTCCGGAGGTTCCAAAGTATAATGGAATCGATAAATCAAGAAAATACTTCTTTCCGTTAATTATTATATATGTATCTTTCGCATCTATTTTGTATTTTTTAGATCTTTCTTCTATTTGAACATCATTCGTTACAAGCGACAGTGAAAAGCTGGAAATGATCTCGTTTCTGGATATGTGAAATGAAAATTCTTGCCCTTCGATCGTTTCTACGGCGGTATACCATATGTCCCCATCTTGCTGCGTGACCTCCTGAAGATCACTGAACCCGGTGGAAAACACCGACTTCATAAACTTGGCAAGCCTAAGATTGTCACCGGTCAATGTGGCTGTAGTGTTAGGATCTATCGTCGTTGCAGATAATAGGCGCGCCATAGGACTTGTCGGGGCAAAGGAAGATGAGATATCACCTATATGAAAGCCTGAATTTGAAGCCTCTAGCATTTCCGTTTCACGAGTATCTTTAACCATGATTATCACCATATATAAATAAAACGATATAAAAATAGAGCAATACGGCTTTATATTAATATAATAATATATAAAAATAGTCAATTTATTTATGTGTTATCTATAAATTGGAGCATAATATATTGTTAGAATAATTAATATTAAAATGTATGAATAGGGTGCTATATTTATACACGATATTGCTGTGAATATTATAATATACTCGCGATATGAAAGGGTGTTTTGTTAGGGGGGCAGAAGGCGTTTTTTCTTGCGTGGTGGACTTTACGTCGCGGCTGCGCCTGCCTGAAAAGCAGCCCGGCGCACGACGTGTCGATGATCGGAGAGTGATATCGGGTATCTTGCATGTATTAAAGGTCGGCTGCCGCTGGGGCGTGACGTTCCAGCCGAATATGGTCCGGCAAGACAGTCTACAATCGTTACTATCGTTGGTCGCAGAGGCGTATCTGGCATCGTATTTTCGAGAAGATGGC
>JAATGD010000229.1 GCA_015654965.1 Hyphomicrobiales bacterium | reverse complement strand
TTGGGGGCTGGCGGCGGCCGCCTATAATGCCGGAGCCGGGCGCGTATCGAGCTGGATGCGATCGGGCGGGTTTCTGCCTCTGGAAACAGAGGATTATGTTCTCGATATCACTGGCGCGCCGGCTGATGATTTTTCAACGGGCAAGGAACTGGTCAATCGCCCTCTTGACCCAAAGCTGACATTTGCGCAAGCCTGTAGCCGCCTGCCGGTCATTCGCTTTGCGACAACCCCGATGTCGCGCATCAAGCCCAAGCCATGGGGCATACAGGTGGCAGGCAATTTCAGGCGGAGTGTTGCGGCCAATCAATGGACGCGTCTGCGCAAGCAATTCCCTGCCGTCCTGAATGGACATACCCCCGTCATCAGCCGCGTGCGCAGCCCGATCGGACGGCGTGGTATTTATGCAGTACGCATTGGTGCGGACAGTTCTGCGCAAGCCAACACGATCTGCAACCGACTGAGGGCGGCGGGTGGTGCATGTATTGTTTCGCGCAATCGATAACGCTTAAATATCAGCTTTCACGCAACAGGTTCAACAAAAAGACGCGTTTATATTGTTCAGCCATTTCTTATCCTGTTATGATTACCAGTTAAACGAGCCAGTCTTTCACAAAATCACCTGCATATAAAAGATAGCGCATTCCAAATGCGCATTGCAGTTTACCCTACTCAAGCAACAGGCTTTACGTTTTTAATTATCAGCATGTCTCTACGCCAAAATTGGTTCTCATTTTTGGGATACATGCTTTATTTTATCGCCAGCACCATAGGTTAAGGCAATATTCGGAAATATTTATCAGCATAATGCTTCATAATCGATCAAATACAGCCAATAGAAAGAATTTGCTTGCCAAACATGGCTTCATAGATCAGTCTTCGGCTGTTCGGGCACTTAGCGAACAAATGGAAGACTGAAGAACGGCGCGCCGGGGCCGCTATAAGTTCCGGGTCTGGGAGAAATCCAGGCAATGATCGGTTCCTTCCCAATGTCGAGAACTGCCTGCATGACCCTCTGTCGGGTGTGTGGTGCGCTCGTCAGAAGATAAAATTCCATCGCTCTTGAAAAAGCGGTGGCGCCAAGGAAAAGGAACGGATCCAATGGCACAGACCGGACTGGTCAAATTCTTTAATAACGAAAAAGGCTTTGGTTTTATCAAGCCCGATGATGGCGGCGCGGACATCTTCGTGCATATCTCTGCCGTACAAGCTTCTGGCCTCACAGGCCTCGCAGACAATCAGAAGGTTTCTTATGAAACCGAACCGGATCGTCGCGGAAAAGGCCCCAAGGCCGTGAACATCACCATTACTGAGTGATGCTTACAAAATGACTTTACGCCCCGGTTCGCACCGGGGTTTTTTATTGCCCTGATTTCCAAGACGCTGCTTGTGGTCTTTCCTTCTGGATCACACACGAAACGCGCACCGATCTTGCCCGCGAATTATTACGAACGCGGCAGATAGTTTACCACAAAAAGGCCCGTTAGAGGCTCTCTGGCCATTGTTCAGCCACCGTTCATATCAAAAAAGGTTAATAGATACTTCATAATCGTTGCGATTGCCCTTTTGGGCAAAGCTGCGGGAAAATTGCAGTTGGGCTTCTGAAGGAGCGAACAATGAATCGATTTGCGAAAACAGCTATTCTGGCCGTTGCCTCCCTTGCAGCCGTATCAGCCCCCTTGGCTGCGGCTTCGGCAGATTCATGGGGGCGCCATGGATGGGATCGTGGCGGCTGGGACCGGCCCTATCGAAACCATCACCGTCGCGATAGAAATGATGCGATTGCCGCAGGCGTCATCGGCCTTGCCGCAGGTGCCATCATCGGCGGCGCGCTGAGTCAGCCAAGCCAGCCGACCTATGTACAACCGGCACCTGTCTATGCGCCGCCACCACCTCCGCCAGCTTATTATCCACCTGCTCCCGCGCGCAATGTCACCTATCGTGCCGGTTTCGAGCCATGGAGCCGCGCCTGGTATGACTATTGCTCTGATCGATACCGGTCTTTTAATCCCAATACCGGTACCTATCGCGGTTATGACGGACGCGATCATTTCTGCAGCGCCAACTGATCATATCCATGATTGGTGCATGAAATCAAAAACCGCCCCTATGGGCGGTTTTCTCTTTCAGACAGGACTTTTTCAATCTACCAGAAACGGGTTGTTACGCCGCTCATCCCCGAACTTGCTGCCCGGTCCATGGCCGCAGAGAAATCCGATATCATCGCCCAGCGGCAGCAGCTTGTCCTTGATCGAATGGATCAGTGCGGAATGATCACCACCCGGCAGATCGGTGCGCCCGACCGAACCGTTAAACAACACATCGCCCACAATGGCAAAACGCGCTTGTCGGTTGAAAAACACCACGTGACCGGGGGCATGTCCCGGGCAATGGAACACCTCAAAGACATGCTCGCCGAAAGAGACGCTATCGCCCTCCTCCAGCCAGCGATCCGGCACCATGTTTCGCACACCCTCGGTCATTCCATATTTAAGGCCTGTAGCGACCAGATTATCGAGCAGAAACTTGTCATCCTCATGCGGACCGACAATATCGACCTGTAATGCGTCTTTTAAATCCTGCGCGCCGGCCGTGTGATCGATATGGCCGTGGGTGATCCAGATCGCTTGCACATCTACGCCCTGCGACTGGATCGCCTCCATTATGCGCGCAATATCGCCGCCGGGATCGATAACCACACCTTTCTTTGTTTCACCGTCAAAAAGAATTGTGCAATTCTGTTGGAACGGTGTCACGGGAACGATCATGGCCTGTAGCTGGCCCATATTGGATACTCCATCGCGGATATGACTGGCCGGATATGCCCGCCTATTGTTTCACTCATAATGATGGGCTTTTAGAGCGGTTCCTGTTTTCACGGAATCGTAGAACCACTCTAAATCTTTGTTTTTACGCATTATCCTACGCAAAACCGCTTCACACTTTTGCTGGAAATGCTCTAAAAGAAAAACCCCGGAATAAATAAAACGGGCGGCCTGATGCCGCCCGTTTCAACCTTTTTGCAAAATTTCTCTCCCGTCATCATCGGGATTGCACACTTTGACCGAAAACCGCTACACGCTTTCCAGGATGTGCTCTTTATTTGCTCCGCGCATCTTATCCGAAAACCGCTTCGACCTTTTCGGGATGCGCTTCAAATTCACGCCTTGTTCGCAAGCGTGTTTTTGATGAGACCGGCAACAACCGTGAGAACGATACCGCCCACACCGCCGCCAGCCAGATTGCCGATTGTACCACTGAGCACGGAATCGAGTCCGCCACCCGTGAGCAACGGCAGAAGCTGACCCAGAATGACACCACCGATACCACCGGCAACGGTATTACCAGCCGGTCCGAGACTGACATTCTTGGCAGCGCCAGCGACATTACCACCCACTGCACCAGCTACCAGCTGAAGAATAATAGGCAATAGAGATTCCATAATCGTCACCCCGTCTTCCTTAAATCATCCCCCGAAAGAACAAATCATTTCGGAAAAGATATGCCTGATCAAAAATCGAAGCGCCAATTTGTTGCCGTCAAAACTTTCGGCACTTCAATACCGGAACATCCTGATTCCAGTGGATGAAGTTTGATCTAAAACCTGTCATTGTCAAACGATAAGCAATTCAGGCACGAAAAAGCGGCCCCGGGGCCGCTTTTTCCTTGATCTATCCAAGCTCTTAAGCGGCTCTTCGCTTTGGCCGAACTTCCGCAATATAATCATTCATCAACAGACCGGAGATTTCACCCGGTTTGAACGAATAATCGCCGATACGGGAGACGGGCGTGACTTCCGCAGCCGTTCCACACAGGAAACACTCGGAAAAGCCCGCCATTTCCTCTGGCATGATCGCGCGCTCAATAACCTCGACACCCCGGCGTCTGGCAAGATCAATGATAGTGCGGCGGGTGATGCCGTCAAGGAAGCAATCCGGTGTCGGCGTATGCAGGGCGCCATCCCTGACGAATAATATATTGGCCCCTGTCGCTTCGGCGATCTGGCCGCGCCAGTCCAGCATCAAGGCATCGGCACAGCCCTTTGCTTCCGCAGCATGTTTGGAAATCGTGCAGATCATATAGAGACCAGCCGCCTTGGATCGGGATGGTGCAGTCCGCGGATCAGGCCGACAATATTGCGCAATATCAAGGCGGATACCACGCATTTTCTCCTCAGGGGAAAAATAGCTGGGCCATTGCCAGATGGCGATCGCCAGATGAATGCGATTGTTCTGCGCCGAGACACCCAGCGAATCCGAGCCACGCCAGGCAATGGGACGCACATAGGCATCCTCAAATCCCTGTTTCGCAAGCAGCGTGCGGCAAGCCTCATTGATTTCATCAACATTGTAAGGAATTTCAAACCCGAGAATGCGAGCCGATTCATGCAGGCGCTCACTATGCTCGTTGAGTTTGAAAATCTCGCCGCCATAGGCCCGCTCGCCCTCGAACACCGCGCTTGCATAATGCAGCCCATGGGTCAGCACATGGATTTTTGCGTCTTTCCAGTCAACGAACTGGCCATCCAGCCAGATAAATCCATCTCTTTGATCGAATGGAATCTCGACCATTCTTTTGCTCCTCACTTTATACCCTTGATTTGTCCGGGAAAACCGTCTGTTCTGGTGATGCGATCATGCTTTTCACCAGATTAAATCGATATTATCGGATAGATAGCTGCTTTTTGTGCATATGCTCTGGCCTTTTGCTGCGAAATGCATAGAGATCGAAAGCAATCTTGTGTGCGAAACTAAAGCTGAGCTTGCATGAAAAGAAAAACATCCTCCCCGAAGCGAAGTTATTCACGCCCCGCGCACCGCATATCTGCGTCACGCTCGCAACCAGAAACAGGTTACGAAACCACACGCGGAAATTATCTCTCTCCCACCATGCCAGCGCATGAATATTCTTCCAAAAAACCAGACCAATCTTGACGATAATTATCTGGACGATTGAATTATGTCAACAATGCTGACATATTCATATCGCCAGAATGGAGTATCGATGTGAACCTGAGCCCCGATATCAATTACATAAGCAACCCTTTGACGACTGAAGAGACGGCCGACCTCAACGTCATCGAGCTTTTGTTCTTTTCCTATCGAGACTTCACTGCCGATCCTGACCTCATTCTGGAAAAGATCGGCTTTGGCCGTGCGCATCACCGTGTTCTCTACTTTATCAACCGCAAGCCCGGCATGACTGTCGCAGAACTTTTGGAGGTTTTGCGCATCACCAAGCAGAGCCTGTCGCGGGTGCTCAAGCAACTCGTCGATACCGGCCATGTCGTGCAGGCGACAGGCTTGCACGATCGCCGCCATCGCAAACTTTATCCCACGAAAGCCGGTCGCGAACTCACCCTTGCGCTTGCCCGTCCCCAGTCACAGCGTATTGCCCGCGCACTGGAAGGATGCTCAGCGACCGAGCGCGCGGCAATCGAACATTTTCTCTATAATATGGTCAATCCAGAGCGGCGCACACAGATCGACGAATTCTCGGGAAGAAAACAATTTTAGATCAGCACAGGCAATCAACTGTTACCTGCCGTATCACTAAGTGCATGGATAAAAATACGATTGCGTCAGCCATGAATGGACGTGCCTCATTCCAGTCGATAATATACGTAACCGATCTGATGCATTGTCAAAGAACGGAAACGGGATGGAATCGAAAGACACCATGGCTGGAGAAGACGAAAACAAACTCTCGGATGATGCACCGCATCTGCTTGTCGTCGATGACGACACGCGCATTCGCAGCCTGCTTTCACAATATCTGACCAATAGCGGGTTTCGCGTCACCATGGCGGCGAGCGCTGCCGAAGCGCGGCGCAAACTGGAAGGCATCGATTTCGACCTTCTGATTCTGGACGTCATGATGCCCGGAGAAACCGGCGTTTCCCTGACGCGTTCGTTGCGCGAGCAGAAGAACGTGCCGATCCTCATGCTGACCGCATTGTCGGAAACCGACAACCGCATCGATGGCCTTTCAGCGGGTGCGGACGACTATCTGCCAAAACCTTTTGACCCGCGCGAACTGACGCTGCGCATCAACAATATTCTGCGGCGTGGCGCGCCACCGGCACAGCCAAAGATCGAGCAGATCGTATTCGGTCCTTATACTTTCTTCATTCCGCGCCGCGAATTGAAGAAAGGCACGGAAACGATCAAGCTCACCGACCGCGAACAGGATATCATGGCGATCTTTGCCGAGCGTGCGGGCGATACGATTCCGCGTCATGAACTCACGGGACAGGATGGCGATGTTGGTGAACGCACAATCGATGTTCAGATCAACCGCCTGCGTCGCAAGATCGAACAGGATCCCGCAAATCCTGTCTGGCTTCAGACCGTGCGTGGCATTGGCTACAAACTCAGCATCGAATAGCCTGAAGCAACTGGCTGCTGTTTGGGACAGTCTGAAACCATGACGATCTGGAAAAAGCTTTCCCGTTGGCTGGCGCGCTTCATGCCGAAAGGCCTTTATGCGCGCTCGCTCATCATCATCATTGCCCCGATGGTGCTACTCCAGTCGGTGATCGCCTATGTGTTCATGGAACGGCATTGGCAGATGGTGACGGAACGGCTTTCTACGGCTGTCGTGCGCGATATTTCGGCGATCATCGATATACTGGAAACCTATCCGCAGGAACCGGGCTACGACAACCTGATCCGCTTGTCGCAGCAGCGCCTTGCGCTCAATATCTCCATCCTGCCGCCCGACCCACTGCCGCCACCGGGGCCAAAACCCTTTTTCGCCATTCTCGATTATTTTCTGAGCGAAGAAATCACCCGCCAGATCAACCGTCCCTTCTGGGTCGATACGGTCGGAGATTCCGACCTGATTGAAATCCGCATCAAGCTTGAAGACAAGGTTTTGCGCGTTTTTGCACGCCGCAGTCAGGCCTATGCCTCCAATACCGGGATTTTCCTGACATGGATGGTCGGCACGGCGCTGGTTCTGCTGATCATCGCCATTGCCTTTCTGCGCAACCAGATCAAGCCGATCCAGCAATTGTCCGAAGCCGCGGAAAGTTTTGGCAAGGGCCGCCCCATGCCAGAAGGGTTTCACCCGCGCGGCGCGGAGGAAGTGCGCAAGGCAGGCATTGCCTTCATCCAGATGCGCTCGCGTATCGAACGCCAGATCGAGCAGCGCACAGCCATGCTCTCCGGCGTCAGTCACGACCTGCGCACCATTTTGACCCGCTTCAAACTGCAACTGGCGCTGACCGGACAATCCATCGACACTGAGCCGCTCAATCAGGATATTGCCGATATGCAGACCATGCTGGAGGGGTATCTTGCCTTCGCGCGCGGGGAAGGATCGGAAGAAGCCGCAAGCTTTGACATCTCGCAACTCTGC
>JAATGD010000078.1 GCA_015654965.1 Hyphomicrobiales bacterium | reverse complement strand
TGGTTGCGGGGGCAGGATCTCATCTTAACTTGCAACCATTATGGCCGACACATACTCTGCTCAGATATCTCCCTGCCAGGGAATATAGCAGGCTATTTCGTACCGCAGCGTAAAGTCATAAGCACGGCAAATATTTTTTCCAGACTATAATATATTATTAAAATCATACATATAATTCAAATAATCCTCCGTCGACCAAATTTCTCCCGAAAGCACATCAATACGAACAAACTCGTAGGCAGTCCTATTTTTTATATCATTTCGTATTATCGGAAATGACAAGAACAACTTACGCGTGGGTAATTCAGATAGTGGTTTTCCGATAATAATTCTGTTCTTGCGAGCATACTTTTCAGCAAGTGCAATTATTTCGTGTTCAGGAAGTGGATCGCGATCTCGGTAGCATGTTGGGATATTCAAGCAGTATATAGCTTCTTCTTTCATCCGCTCTATGTCACGTAAAGTTGTAACAACTGAAATTGCCTTCAGACGGGGCAAATCCAAGCCAAGAAATCCGCTGCTCACCTTACCCTGCGGCGCATCAAATGTAGGGGCAAAGGCTTTATAGATAAGCCTCCACTTCTTCCCGGCCACCACATCACCAGCCAAGTATATATCACAATGGCATTTAAATAGTGTTCTTATCATTGACTTATAAACACTGCAGAGTTGACATCTCTTATTGCCTGTACTGCGGGAATTGTATAGCTTTGCCCTTGCCCAACGGGCCATGGATCACGCACGTATGCTAAACCATTCTCGATCCTATCAATAATCACAGCGTGAGCACCTCCACCAGGAACACGAACGCTAACAATAACGCCATTCTGATTCCGGAGCGCCACCATAATATTCTGGATGGATGCCTTATCAATAAATTGTGCCGACGCCCCGATATCTAGCTCCCGGATAGCCGCTGGAACAGCTGACAAAAACGCCCCCGTTCCATCATCTCGAAGTAACCCACGGATTAAGGATTCATTGATGAATGGATCACCGTTCTTTGTAAGCATTACAATGCAGGCTGATACACAGGATGAATCTAGATTCTGCCCGATTACTGTCGCATCGTAATCTCCACGTGGTAAGCTTGGGAATATGCCATCGCCGCTCCCAGCCCGAGGGAGTTGCGGCAGCTTTATACCCCTTGCGATAGCAACTCCATCAATGATCGCAGCGACCTCGGCCGCTTGCAGTGACGTATTGTAAACTGCGGCGGCAACTCTGGCACTTTCCATCTCTGACAACTGTTGAGGCGTTGCAACCTCAGCCATTGCTTTGAGTAAAACGGCATACCCATCGGGATTTAGTTGCAGTTCCTGGAAAAAGGTGTCGAGCGCGCCGATACTATTGGTTTTCTGGAACGACTGCCCATTCGCCAAGTTTCCGACGACAGCCTGCAAAAACTGCATATACTGGTTCAGCTTGGCGCCCCGTGTGTTCGGATCCGAGTCAGGGTCAGAAAATGCTCTTATTGCAGCATTACTAAGTCCTGGCATACCATTCAGGAGCTTTTCTTGAGCAAGTACAGGTTTGAACTCTGCTGCGTATGTTTCTGGATTGTACCCAGTAAGATAAGAGAACGTCTCTTTTTCGCTCTCTGACAAAAAGTTGAAACCGTCAAAATCATCGGCACAGTAGGCGTACAAGGCTATCGCATCTAACAGCAGCCCTCTAATCTCATTTCCCTTTAGCGGTTTAGCGTACTGCAACCATGACTGACGGAGTTCCTCTGCTTGAACCAGAAGTTCTTGTATATTCGCTTTTGCGATATCTGCTGCGGCCTCAGGGCTGACGTTTGAATTTGAAGCGAACACCACACAGGTGGGGCCGCTAGTTCCACACCGTATATGTTGTAACGCCCGTCCTTCCTCATCAAACGTTACTCTGGCTCCAGAGAGAACAAGCGCCTTGATCTCCTTTGGGACTGAGGAGGGTGAACCATAATGAGCGACCACCTCATTCCAGTTCTTCTGAACGCCGATAGCATCTTGAATCGCCTCAATACGAAGTAAAGCCGCCGCTTCTTGCGTCGTCGCTCCGTTCGCGATGAACCGGCGGTAGTAATCGACGTTCTCAGGCCCCTCTGCAGCGATCTCGTCCGGCACGGCTGCGTTGATCGCCCTATTATAGTCCTGAATCGCTTTGATATTATCACCAAACTCACGCAAATCGGTGACATTGAGTTCACCCGACAGTTTCGTATAGCTGTCCTTGGTAATCTCCTGCCAGTTTGCAGCATCCTTATTGATAGAAGCGATCTGCTGTTCGGTGGCAGCCCGGTCGGCGGCTGTGTCTCTTACTCCATCCCGGTCCGCATCATGAATAATAACATCCAGATTACCCGAAGCATCCAATGTTGTACGGGTTTCACCCTGTTTGTCCTTCTTTTCATAGGAGAAGCCAATCGTGTCGAGGGCACCGGCATTAAAGCCTATTGAACCACCAACATTTTTATATTCATCGTGATCATGATTGTCGGAAACTGTCAGCGTTTCCGTTTCAAGACGGATATCGCCATCAGTTGCCTGAAGAAGAGCGCCGTTGAGAACTGTATTTCGCCCAACGGTAATATCCACGCCTTCGACACCAATGATGCTTGATGGCGAAGACCATGCTTTGGAGCCATCTTCACTGGAACCACTAATACTGAAAGAAGCGAGGTCAAGACCAACAGTTAAGCCGAAAGAATAACCATCACGCCAGCCTTGCGCTTGGGGTGAAAGAACGCTGAGATCGCGCCCTACATCCATTTTCACAGTACGGCCGGAAATATTGCCACCGGCAATAACCGTATCGCGACCAGATTTCAGCGAAACGTCACCGCCTGCTTGTATGACGGCATTTGTCAGACTTTCATCATAACCAGCCGATTTGCCGACATTGAAGCCAACAGATGAGAATGAAAGTGACAGGCCCCATGACGATGACTTGTCCTTAGCATAATCGACGAGCGCTGCCATGATGATGTCACGGCCTGCATCAATTGAAACGTCCTCACCCGCGATCAGCTTGGTTCCCTGATCGAGAATGACATCAAGCCCCGCCTTCATGACGATATCGCCACCAGCAACAAGCTCCGATGTCTGACTCTCTGTCCAGCGCTGATCCTTTTTCCATGAGGAAATAGAGATGCCAAACTTCTCGAAAGAGAAATTACCATTGGCATCTGTAAATTGAGCCAGCGGATTAAGCTGATCATTCAACGCCTGACCAACTCCTGCCTGACCTCCATCAATTCCGAAGTTTTTAAACGGGGAAACGGACTTCCCAAAGACTGACGCTCCTTTTGTCGCCAGATTAACCGCAGCCAAACCTGCCGCCAGGCCGTTATCGGCATTAGCAAGGCTTGCAAGCGTGCGTGTCAGCGGATTGACATCGGCAAGGCCTGTGAAAATCTCCCCGCCAGAGCCACCCTGAAGTGCGGCGTTTATGCCTGCAGAACCGGGGAATGTCAGCCCGATATAAAAACCTTTCTCCGTGAAATAGCGTGCATCTTGTGCAGCCTGAAATCGGATATCGCTATCGGTCAGCAGCAGCAGATCGCCAGCCGCGGCAAGCTTCGTTCCCGTGCCGGTGATCGGGCCTTTTGCATTCAGCGTGATATTGTCACCGGAAATCCGTGTGACCGATGTGGAAACATCATTCCACTTTTGCTTGACCGAGCCCCATCCAAGCCCCTTGAAGCCCCATTCCTTGTAGGTGTTGTGGACTTCCTTGGAGACGGTTCCCATATCGATGGCACCCGTCGCATCGATATGGACGTTGCCATAAGCCGAAACCAGCGCACCATTGAGAACAGCATCCGCCTGCTTGTTGCCAGCACATAAGGAACCGCCGTCACAGACGCCGTAGCCTGCAAAAATCGATACATCCCCAACAAGGCTCTGTGCCGTCGCCTCAGATGTCACGATCTTATGCTCGACAATATCCTTGCCGGACAGGAAGCCGCGCTGGTGGAAATCCTTGACCAGATAGGAATCCTTGAGGGTTTCAAAACGGACATCGCCACCTGCTGCGATCAGCATGTCCGTAACAGAGCCCAGTTCGCCACCCTTATTGATGACACTGCCATCCGCGATAATTGTCAGGTCTCTTCCGGCCGTGATCTTTGCGACGTTATAATCAACCGCATCAGCACCGCATGCATTGCCCATGCAGAGATCAAGTGCATCGACGGCTCTCGTATAACGTTGTGTCTCGTTAATCAGCGAGCCACCAACACGCAGGTCCATCGTTCCGGCCGAAGAAATCGTGCCACCACGATTGACCAGATCGCCATCGGTCGCCATCAAAAGCGTTCCGGCTGTGATAAGCCCCGTATCACCGCGACCGCCCGCATAATCGCGCTCGCGCATATCAAGATCGACCATGCGTTCGTTGATTGTCCGTCG
>JAATGD010000114.1 GCA_015654965.1 Hyphomicrobiales bacterium | reverse complement strand
TGATCCTTCACAACGCAAAGCCGAGGCCCTTTATCTGGACCAAATCAGCCGAAGAAATCCTCAGGCGGGAACGAAGGGCACTCGATGCGCTCGACGATATCCGGGGGAGCCGGTAGCAAGCGTCAGATTCAGAACACTAGTAGAGCGCATTGTTTCAATGGCGCATAGCACCATCACGCACCCTTGATCTGGCCATAGGGTAGAAGCCCAAATGGGGATAATTGCACCACTTACACTAATGCAACGAATACATATACTGAACACCTCTTGGAAATTGCTTGCTGCACATATAGACAACTGCGTTGGAGCAGTGGTCGAGTGGTCTAAGGCAACCGACTTGAAATCGGTCGAACCAGCGATGGTTCCGTGGGTTCGAATCCCACCTGCTCCGCCACCACCCTTGTAATTCCCGTGAATATTCGTTGAAATTTATGCAGCAAAACAAGACACTTATAGGTGTTTCCGTGAACGTCTGTTGAAATCCATGACCACACTTGCGATGTTCAATGGCGGGCCGCATTGGCGGGCTGGAACGGCGGGCGGATGTTGCGATGGTGAAACGAGTCGAACGGGCGTTGACGGATAAGGCTGTGAAAGCGCTGAAGCATCCGGGCGACAAGGACGGTCATGCGGTTTTCGCGGTGGGTGGCGATGGATGCGAAGGGCTTTCGCTTCAGGTCAGCAAGGCGGGCGGAAAATCTTGGATTCTGCGCGCGACCATTGCGGGCAAGCGGCGCGAAATCGGCCTTGGCACCTATCCCGAACCAATCACCCTTTCGAACGCGCGGGACCAGGCGCGCGAACTGAAACGGCAGATCGCAGCGGGGCGTGATCCGGTGGCCGAACGCCAATCAGCCCGCCAATCGCCCGCCAATGCGGAGCCGCTCAAGCCGCGCTTCATGACGTTCAAGACGGCGGTGAGCAAATTCCTCGCCTCGGGGCAACTCGATTTGTTGCAGAACCGCAAGCACGCGGCACAATGGGGAACCACTCTTTACACCTATGCCATCCCAACGCTCGGCGCGCTGACGGTTGAGGAAATCGACAAGCACAGCGTTGCGGACGCGTTAGGGCCGATCTGGTGGAAGATTCCCGAAACGGCGCGTCGGCGGCGCGGGCGCATTGAAACGGTGATCCGGTTCGCAGATGGGCTTGAGAAGCGCGACCGTGCGAACCCGGCGCGGTGGAAAGACAATCTGGATGATCACGGGGCGCTGACCCGCCCTGGCGAGAAGCGCGACAAAAAGCGGAAGGCCAGCAAGAAGCACCATCCTGCCCTGCCAGTCGATGACGCACCGGCATGGTTCGCCGATCTGCGCGGGCGCGACGGTGTGAGCGTGCGGGCGCTGGAATTTCTTGCGCTGACGGCGGCGCGCTCGGGCGAGGTTCGCGGGGCGTTGTGGAGCGAAATCGACCTGAAAGCCGCCATATGGACGGTGCCGGGCGAACGCATGAAAATGGATGAAGAACATCGCGTGCCGCTCTCCCCCACCGCCGTGGCGTTGCTTGAAGCATTGCTGCGCATGGCCGGGTCCGATCTGGTTTTCACGGCCCCGCGCGGCGGCGAACTGAGCGACATGGCCCTGTCGGTGCTGATGCGCAAGATGCACGCACGCGAAGTGAAAGCCGGTCGCATGGGTTGGCTGGATGCCAAGAGCAAGCGCGTTGCCACACCGCACGGAATGCGGGCCTGTTTCCGCACATGGGTGCAGGATCGGACGGCATTCCCGCGCGAAATTGCAGAAGCCGCGCTTGCCCACAAAGGCGGTGATGACGTTGAAAATGCATATGCACGCGGCGACTATTTCGAGCGGCGGCGCGCGATGATGAGCGCATGGGCGGATTATCTGAGCGGTGCGGCGCAAGAGGCAGCGGAATGAATGACACGCCGTCCGATCCAGAGAACGAGCCGGAAGATTGGAATTTCAACGCAGCCGTGAGCGCAACGCACAACGCGGCGCATGGTGATTGGACGCAGTTGCGCGCCAGGTTGCTTGATCCATCCGTGACGCTAACCATGTGGGAACGCGAATGGCTTGCGCAACAAGGGCCAAAGACAGAACGCCGCCCGAAGACCGCGCAAGAGCCGTTACTTTATTGGTGGTTCCGCAATGCCGAAGGGATGGACCGCAACGCCGCAGTTCAGGCCGTGATGAAAGCCTTAAGCAAGACGCTTGCGAAAGATTTGGCGGCGGTCACAAAGGCGATTCAGCGCGCAGGATGGGACAGCTTTGACCCCGGCGCATCATGGCACATATCGGCAAACGCATACCGCAGCGGGCATTTGTCGCCAGACCTGCTACCACCCCCACTCAACAAAAATGCAAAGCCCTTCAAAGAATTCCTCAAAGAATTCAAAGGGAAAACCGAGTAAGACAAAATGCCCACCGAAATTTTGTCCTGCGATACCTTTTGCATGGCGTGATACGGATTGAAATCGCGCGAAGTAATCTGGAAATGGGTTAAAACGCAAGATTTTCCAAAACCTATTAAACTTTCTCCCGGTTGCACGCGGTGGCGCATGAGCGAAGTGGAATTGTGGGAAAAATCCAGAGAAATTGCCGCATAGCGGAAGTGTCGTCCGCATATAGCATTGAAAAGCGGTAACTAACCGGACGAACATATTTAGCCCGCCGATCAACCCGCCATTTAATGGGAATATGCGAAAAATAAAAAACGCCGAGGCGATAAACCCCGGCGCTTTCAGATGATGAAAACGCGATCCCCGGAAAAGGACCGTTCCGTGAGAATGTCACAGTCGGGGGTGGAAGGCAATAGAGGGTGCAGATTCCATATGGACTCCCTAGCGCTTTCATATAAATTGGACGGGCCTGTTCGAGGCGAGTTGGGTCAGGTGAGGCGGGGGTCACTTTCGGTCTATGACCGTCTGCCGCCCATCCAAACCAAGAACGCCACGATAAGGTGTAAGCGGCGGGATGCCGAAACCCCGGAGGAAGACCGGGAGTAGCCGCGCGATGCGGAATGTCGGGAGGCAGACCCGATGTAGCCGAGGGATTCGGAAAGCCGAGGGGAAGCCTTGGTATCGCCTGACCGCGATGACGCACCCCCCCAACATCATATAGAACAGGAATCCCTCAACGTGGGTAATTATGAATTCCGCGCATTTAGCGTTACCGATAGTCGTGCGCTTTCTAAAAAGAAGCCTTTGCGCCTTTCGGACGTCATAGCGTTTCCGCGTCCATTCAACAATTCCGGCCCGCAACAGCCGTTGCAAGATTACACACAAACCGTCGCGCACCTTGCGGCCCTGGGTCTCACGCCCGACATGCTGATGAATTTCCGCGCCATCCACGACAAAGATAAGAGTGTTGCCGCGATCAAGCGTTACGGCACGCTCAATCAGCATTGGGCCGAACTCTGCGAATGGAATAACAGAGATTATGGCGTTTTCCTGACCGTTTCACAGATGGACGGTGTGGGCGACAAAATCCCGAACGTCACAGCGATCCGCGCATGTTACCTTGATCTTGACTCGCTTGATGCCGTCGCAAACCGCGACCGTGCGCAATGGCATATGCCGATGCCGAGTTTTTACGTGCAATCCAGCCCGAATAAAGCGCACGTTTATTGGCCGTTGGATCAGCTATACGCGCCCGGTGATTGGTTCGGCGAGACCCAGGCCAAGCTGGCGCAAAAGTATGAGGGTGATTGGCGGATTGTCGATCCGACTCGAGTCATGCGCTTGGCGGGCTTCTTGCACAACAAGGGCGTGCCGGTCCTAAGCACCTTCCACCGCCTGCCAGGCTACGGGATGCCCACACAGGGGCGCGCCCTGATAGATTCCCTCGCGGATATCAACGTGATCCATCACGGCGGCGGGCAGCGTCATCCCCTCGGCACCCCAGACCTTGCCGCGCCGTCCCTCGCGTGGGTGGATTACGCCTTTGCGCACTTTGACCCTAACAGCATGACCCGCGACGAGTGGATTGCGTTCACCGCCGCGATCAAACAAGCCATGTGGAGCCACACGTCACCCGATGATGCGTTTGCGCGTTGGTCGACATGGTGCGCCCGCTATGCGCAAAACGATCCGGCTGAAAACGTGAAGCAATGGAACGATATCACCGAAACGCAGGTTGGCTGGAAAACTGTAACCCATAAATCAATCAATATCCGTGCGATGCTACAGACGGGAACTGTGCCGAGACCTGCGCTGACGCAACCGGTTCATGCGCCAATTAAAGATACATTTTTGACGCAGTTTACTGAAGGAACGAACTGCAAGCCGGTTTCGTCCGAGGCATTCAGGCTTTTGCGAGAATTAAATCTCCCTATCGGCTTTAATGAATTCAAGCAGGAAATCGCAGTAACCGGAAAATTACCGTGGGACACGATGCAATATCTCACATATCCGCGTGATTGGACGGATACCGATGACGTATCTTTGCACGCGCTTATTCAGCAAAGTATAGGCATGGCCCGCATTTCCGAAGGCGCGGTTCGCAACGCTTTGAAAATGTATGTGGACAGAAAGCATTTCAATCCGATTGTTGATTACCTTTCGGCACTGAAATGGGACGGAATTCCTCGCTTGTCGGAGTGTCTGAATCGTTATTTCGATGCGGAAAATGCGGAATTTGCGCGGCTCATATCGCAGAAATTTTTTATCGGTATGGTTACGCGTGCAATGAATCCCGGATGCAAACGTGATGAAATGCTTATTCTTGAAGGGGAGCAGGGTGCCCGAAAATCCACCGCGCTAAATATTATCGCAGGCGGTGATGAATATTTTCTAGATAGTTTGCCTAACATGCACGATAAAGAAGCCATGATGCTCATGCATGGAAATTGGCTAATTGAAGTCGGTGAACTGGAAGGGATGCGTAAAAGTGAAGTGACTGCAATCAAGCAGTTCACTGCCTCAAAAAACGATAAGTATCGCCCCCCTTACGGTAGGACGGTTCAATCAATCCCGAGAACAAGTGTTTTTGCGGCGACAACCAACGCGGATACGTATCTAACGGACCCTACGGGCGCGCGGCGCTTCTGGCCGATCCGCTGCGGGAAAATCGACGTGGACGGCCTGCGCCGCGACCGCGATCAACTCTTTGCCGAGGCGGTTGCGCGCTTCAACGGCGGTGAGCGATGGTGGTTGGAGGGTGATGCGGAAATCGCGTTGGCACGGGCGCAAGCTGATCTGCGCGACGCGCAGGACGCTTGGCATGAGGCGGTTGCGGGATATGCCGCACGCTGCACCGCTGCGAACATGCCAATTTCGATGAACGAGGTTTTCCAGTTGGTTTTGCAGGTGCCTTATAACGCGCAGGACCGGAAGAAGACTGGTCGCGTGGCCGCGATTTTGACGAAAGAAGGCTTCAAGCGCGTGCAGATACCGCGTGGCGGGCCGTGGTTCTACGTAAAGAAAGATAAAAATCCATCGGAATTTCCTTCGTAAAGACACCGTGCCTAAATCGAAAACAACATGAAATTTCCCGCTTCGGCGGGTTTTTTCGTGTTTGGACGACAGTCTGCATCCACTGCATCGGTTGTATCGGCTGTATTTAGCGTTTCCCAAGACTCCATAAAACAGTAATACAATATAATAATAACAATCTTGGTTATCATTACTAAAGTATAGAGCGGTCTTATAGGTGTTACCTGTTTCTAGTGGATGCAGTGGATGTAGTGGATGATAGCATTGAAAACAAATGGTTTTTTTGCATCCACTAAAAGGCCGTCCAATGGAACAAGCGGATGCGGTCGAAAATTCGATTATTTCGGAAAATATCTCGCGTTCACCAGACCCGCACTATAGTAAACTTCAGTGCAAAGCGTAGCCGTCCAAGACAGAGGAACCCCAATGCCCGATTACGATCTGAACGCCCTGACCCTCGCTGAACTCAAACAGCTTGAGAAGGATGTGACCAAAGCGATTGCCAGCTATGAAGGGCGCGCCAAAGCCGCTGCCCGTGTAGAACTGGAAGCCCTGGCAAAACAGCACGGTTTCAAGCTGGCCGATTTGCTGGACGGCTCCGCGCCCGAGAAGGCGTCCGGCCTGCCGAAGTATGCGCACCCCGAGAACCCTGCACAGACCTGGACCGGAAAAGGCCGTCAACCTGGCTGGATCAAGGATGCGCTGGCCGCTGGCAAATCGCTGGATGATTTCCTGATCGCCTGAGATATGGGATAGGAGCGGGCAGCATGGGTAAGCGGCTATGGCGCGAGATTGACGCGCTTCGTGCGCAACTGGACGCGTTTGATGGTAGAGCGCCCGTCCGTGCCGCATCCATGCCGAAGACACCCGAACCGCCGCCGCCCATCGCAGACCTGATTTCAGCGATGGGCGCGGGCACGGCTATGATGACCGTTCCACTCGCGGCCTATGCCTTTGTGCTGGATCGCGTGCACAATCACGCTGCTGAAATTTCTCCGATGTTGCTCGGACAGGTTTTGGTCTTGCAGGCTTGGGAGATGATTTCCGCCTACATGGTTGCGTGGGTTGCCACAAAACTCATTTCCCACTTCATCAAAGGCGGTGACAAGATTGGATTAACTGTCTGCATCTGGGCCATTCTACTCGCGACGGTTATTCCGATCATCGACAACCTTCCCAATCTGGTGAAAGACCCGAAGGTCACACCGCAAGCGGACGAGATATCCGCCATGTATAATTGATATTGCGCCATTAATCGGCGTAATCCTGTCCCGCCCGCAATTCCAGCCCGCCAATGCGCAGCGCCCTGAGCGACCCTGAGGCGCATCGCAGCGCCCTGATCGCACCAACGCATAGCGCACCAGCATGGCGGGCTGTCCCGCTGCGCCAGCACTCCGCACCTTTCCGCTACCCTGACAGCCTTGCACCCGCCAAGCCCCTGTGCGGCCCGCTCTGGCGCTCTGCGGGGCATAGGGCTTGGACGGGGGGCACCGCTGACCGGTCGCACGCTGGTGTAATTTATGAATATAAATACGTTTAATTGTCTTCTAGATTAAGAATTAAAATTATTTAATCGCATTTATTTTTATTTTCAAATGCATCTTATATTTATTTTTATGCACGACGTTTCGTGATGTTTATTCGCTTGACACCCTGTAAAGAGGGCAAAAACTTAATCGCCATGCCCATCGTCACCCCTATTGACTCGTGGAATGATTCGAGGCCTTCTGGTCGAGTAGGACGCATGTCCACCCTCCCAGGCATCCAATAGGAAATCAAATTGCCGAAAATTACAGCTTCAATGTGGATGAATCAAACGGTGTAGCAATCGCCAGGAATCCTGCTGGTCGAAACGTCGCTTTAGTTCCGAATGTCGCAGCTAAAGAAATCCCTGAAGCAAAGAAACTATACGACATTATTCTTGCAGACGGAAACGCCGTCGCTGCAATCGCTGGCGAATTGCGACCGGATTTGATCGAAAGCCGTGTGAAGGGCCGAACCGTTGCAATAACCACCGTTGTGAGCGGAATTCGCCAAGCACGCGGTGCTGGTCTTGCTTACCAGGACAAAACCGACTCGGAACGTGCAACGCTGACTGCACCCGTATCAATCGCCGCCGCACCGACGCTACAGAATCACTATTTGAATCTGCCCTCACTCGCCGCCCGCCTCGAATTTATTCAGTCATTGACCGATTTTGAGGTTAGCGCCATTGCACAACTGCCCCGTGCGGTGGTCGGTCTGACCCCGGACGAATTCGACCGCCTAGTGGCTCAAAGGCTAATGCGCCATCATATCGCCGTCGAATTGATGCGGATCAACCCCGAAAGTATCTACCGAAACGCCACCCTGGCAAATCTCTTCCCTGCCAAATCGGTTTCCCCTGAGAAGTTGGATATCTTCGTAGAACTGAAAAATCGAGAACTGGCCCAGCGCGATGACACAATGGTTGGATTGCAAACCATATTGAACAGTGCAATCAGCTACCTTCAAGTGATTTATGACCTCAATCCAACCGAAACCCTGGACCGGGTGCTGGGTCGCACTGCATGAAAATGAATCAGCAATACTCGTTTGCAGGGCGCGTAATCGCCCTGCCCAAAACCGGTGGTATCGGTGCAGGAGAACTTACGGTGCGCTTGCGGGTTAGCCGACAAGCCATCCATCAGTGGCGCACTCGCTCAAAATCTCCCCAATCCAAACGCATTGGGAATGTGGTGACACTGGACGCCGACGCGGTTGCTGCATGGATCGCTGAACGCGGCGCAACCGTGGTAAGGTATTGAAAGGAAGCCGCTATGAACGCCGATAATATCCACAGTTCAACGGAATACCTACGTGATCAAGGCGGACGGTTTCTTGCGGGTGCGGGAAACCCTGGTCGTAAAGTTGGATCGAGAAATCGCGCAACCCGCGAAGCAATTGAGAAGATAAAAACGTTGACCGATGAAGCGTTCATCGCACTGGCCGAAAATGTTCGCAAAAGAGATCAACGAGCCGTAGAATTCATCCTTTCCAAGGTCTTGCCGGAAGGGCGGCTTGTTGAAATTGACGCGACTGGTGATGGAATCCATGAGGCTGTGACTGCTGGGGACCTGAGCGTAGCCGAAATTCGCGCGATCAGCGCCGCTGTGGCAAATCTCAAAAAAATTGATGAAATAGATTCGCTTCGCGCCGAAGTCGACCAATTACGCAAATTTCTGGAAGGTTGAGATGACAATTGCGCACATGAGACGCGACCTTGAAAAGCTAACCATCCTAGCAAAAAGACATGATGCGGGAAGTCCGCTCCTACCTCGAAAGCAATGGCATCCCGAACTACGCGCCAGGCATGAATCGTGGAAGCGCGAAATTGCAGAAAATGGGCACGACTTTATTTGGTACCTATCGAATAGCCACCGTGCGCCGAAACTACCCCCGATCTGTTTCAAACCTCAATACAGACATCTCGTTGCTGACGTATCAGTCGAAGCCGCCACCGAAGTGTATGGCCTCGTAAAAGGAACCCGGTAATGTCCTCCACAATTACGATTGACGAAACTGTTGGCGAACGGATTTGGGCAACATTTCACACTGGTCAGCATAAGCCGTTCACTGTCTACTGGAAGGTGAGCGGCAATGGTGTTGAATATATTTGCACACACTTTTATCGCAATTTCCGCGCGGCACTCAAAATCGGGAAGCAGCGAGGAATTCACATATCCACGATTTGGGCCGAACCGCTTGAAGAAACTCGTATCAAAAAGAGCGATGATGCCGACCAATTAGAAATGTTGATCGCTCCTACGCACATGCTTGGCATCGTCGCTGATTGGATGATTTACCATCCGAAGGCAACTGATGTGCAATTAAATCGCTTTATTGATCTTGCGTTTTCTGGAGGTTCGTTCGCTGAAGACTCGATGCGTGCAGCATTCGGGGCCGTCCACAATATATCGGATGAGGGCGAATACGAGTGCTTCAGAAGTTTTGAAATTAAGCACAACCTAAATGATGTGATACGATTCCGTAATGACCTGGCTCAGTAATGCTCAATTGCAATGATAACCAAAGACTCTGGGCGGCTGTCCTGGTGACCGTTCTGCAAGATGCTCTGGGTCGTCCAGTCTGCATTAATTCTTCCGGTGCTGCGGCGGTCAAGGCCGAAGCTATCTCTTGGTTATCGCGCAGGTCAGCCGCGAAAGATCGGATAATTCTGAGTGCGGGAGTAGACCCAGATTATTTCTGGCAGCGATGGCAAACCGGGCGATGCAGCTTGCCGCATGAAAGATTGAACCGGAAATTGAAACAGAAGGGATAAATCATGGCTGATGCATACATTGCAAGATTGGGATTTGCGGTTGAAACAGGTCAACTCATCCGTGCGCAAAAAGACTTGAACAACCTGGCTACCGCGACGCAGCGGACGGAGGCACAGGTAAAAAAGACCTCGCCAACCCTCACAAAGCTGCATGACCGCTACGCTCTTGCAATTGATCGCGCAAACGCTCGGGTTCAGGCATTTGCAACTGGAATCGGCGGCATGGCTACCATGTTTGGAACTGCAACGCTGGCGGTCGGGTTTTTAACCCGTGCGACCACGGCTTTTTTTGAAAGTATGCGCAAGAGCGCGGAATTAAAAAATGCAACCGAAAAGCTGAATGCGGCATGGGCGGGTTTTGGAAATACGCTGAACAGCTTGACGGGTGCGTCTGGCGCGATGGCTTCCGCGCTCGGGTTTATCACAACCGCAGTAACGGTTGCCTCGAACGGTATGAAAATGCTTTCCGATCTGGTGGGACGGTTGACCGCCGAATTTCCGATCCTGGGTGCTGCTGCCAAGGCTGTGGGCGTGGTCATCGCCACAATTGCCGGGGCCGTGGCGCTTGGTGCCTTGGCACAGTTAACCGCAGGCTTTGTCTCACTGGCCGCGACGCTTGCTGGTCCGGTCATCGGCGCACTTGGCAGTGTGATCAAGCTGGTTGGTGCCCTGGCGCTGCTCAATCCGGCCACAGCAATCATTGCGGGGCTAGTGGCAGCCGGGACGGCTGCATACCTGTTCCGCGATCAGATCAAGAATGTGCTTGGTGTGGATGTGGTGGGTAGCGCCAAGACGGCAGGAAACAGCCTGATCGGCAGCTTCAAATTTGCCTATGAATCAATCCTGATCGTGTGGAACAAGCTGCCCGGTGCGGTGGGCGACCTGGCAATTCAGGCCGCAAACAACACGATCACAGCTATCAAGCAGATGGTGAACGGCGCAATCGACTTGCTCAATGGCCTTGTGACCAAAGCGAACGAAATGACGTCCAAGGTGGGCATCCCGGCCATGCCGACGCTTGATCCGCTCGGCACTGACCCGACCTTCAGCAACCCTTACGCGGGTGCAGCGGGGGATATGGGCAGCGCGATCAGTGGCGCGGCATCGGGTGCCTTCAACACGGATTACATCGGCGCGGCGGGCACGGCCCCGGGTGCGTTCACTGACAAGCTGACGGCAACCATCACCGGGACGGAGGCCGTTGTGGCAAAAACCGGTCCGGCTGCGGCTGGCATCGGCAAAATCGGTGCGGCCTCGAAAGATGCCGTTTAGAAAATTGATGAAGTCGCGAAATCCATGCAAAACTTGGCGGAACAATCCATCGGGTCTTTGTCTTCCGAAATCGCAACGCTTGCAGTGGACGGCAAGGCGAACTTCGGCAGTCTCGCAAAATCCATCATCAAATCTCTGCTGGAAATCGCCATACAGGCCGCAATCGTCAAACCGATGTTGGCTTGGATGGGTTTTGCCAACGGCGGCACGTTTGGCGCGGCGGCTGGATCGGTGACGGCCAACGCCACTGGCAACGTGTTCAACCGAGGGCTGAACAAGTTTGCAGCCGGTGGCACGTTCACCAACTCAATCGTGAATAGCCCGACACCCTTCAAATTCGCGTCCGGTGGCGGCTTTGACCTGGGGGTAATGGGGGAGGCAGGGCCTGAAGCTGTCATGCCCCTGTCGCGCGGCCCTGATGGCTCGTTGGGTGTTCAGATGCACGGTGCAGGCGCGGCCAGGTCCAGCGAACCAGCAAGCATCACGATTACGGTGGAGGCCAATGATTACTTTGACGCACGGGTAAAACAGGTCAGCGGCAAGGTCGCCACTGCGGTAACCCGTGAGGGTATGAACCAAGTCGCCGCGTCCGTTCCATCGGTCGCACGCCAGGCAACCGCGAACACGCGACGGAACACCTGAACATCGCGATGCGCCCCGGCTTCGGTCGGGGCGTTTAATTCTTCACGGCGCGCAAAGCGTCATTGATCCGCGTTTGCCAGCCCGCGCCGGTCGCTTTGAAGTATTCCACCAGATCACGATCCAGCCGGATCGACACGGCAACTTTCGGGTTCTCCGCTTTCGGACGCCCGCCCACATTCTTGCGCATGGCTTCGGCAAGGGCAGGAAATGCCTCTGCAAACGGGCGCGCCTGTGCAAGCTGTTCGTCAGTCGCTTCGGGCGCGTCCGGGTCGCTGGCAATCAAGCGTTGAATCCGGGATTCTTCGGCGTCGGTAATGCGCTTTGCAGTCATAGCAGACTCCTTTCCTTCCGGCTTGCGGGCCGCATCGAAATGATGGACACGCCTTCTGTTCCAAGCACGGTGAACACCACCGCAATCGTTCCGTCAGCAAGCCGTCCTATCGCCATGTGCCGCCCGTTCTTGGCAGGAACGATTTTTGAGGCGAGGAAGAACGCTTCATCCAGATCGGCAAAATCCATGCCGTGCTTGGCAAGGTTCGTCAGCCGCTTCGGTTCATCCCATACGATCATGTGTTTCTGTATATACGTAAACGTATGAAGATTTCAAGACGTGGGTGTGAACTCTCGCGTAACCCCGTTAATCGCCTTGGACGGCGCGAATCGGCGGGCTGATTGGAGGGCAAATCTGATGAATGTGATATTATATAATTATATCAATATACTATGCGGACACCTGCTCCGCCACTTCGGTATAAAACCGGGAACGCCGATTCCCGCCGATTTCCCTCCTTTCGCAGCCACCAACGTCCGCAACAGGATGTTCCTCGATCCCATGATGCGGATCGCATCGTCCGCTACCTCAACACGCTGGGCGAAGGCCCGGACGTGTTCCCGCCGATAGCCGCCCTTTCCAAGCCGTATCCGGCTGCGCGCTTCCATCGCCAGCTCGCGCACTGCCGCGCCCGTGAGGCCCTGATGTGCCGAACTGGCGAGCATGGCTTCAATTCGTGAGGCATCGGCCCGCGCCTGATCCCGCAGCGCGGTCAGCCCCGCGATCCGCTCGCCAAGGGCGGACTCGGCCGGATCGAGCGAACCGGACTCGATGGCGTCATAGAGGCGCTTGAGCCGCATATCGGCTTCAGCATCGCGCTGGTTCAATTCAGCGATGTGCTGGCCGCGCCGCTC
>JAATGD010000331.1 GCA_015654965.1 Hyphomicrobiales bacterium | reverse complement strand
CGGCGATCATGTCTCCGACATGTCGGATTCGGCAGGAACGAGCTGGCTTGATACGGGCAACCGCCGCTGGTCATCCGAGCTTCTTGAGAAAACCGGCCTCACAATAGATCACATGCCGCGCCTTGCCGAAGGCACGGATGCGACAGGGTTTTTGCGTGCGGAACTTGCAGCCCGATGGGGTATCGACGGCTCGCCTGTGGTTGCGGGTGGAGCGGGTGACAATGCGGCCTCGGCCTGCGGCATGGGAACGGTCAAGGCCGGTCATGCCTTCGTCTCGCTCGGCACTTCCGGTGTCCTGTTCGCAGCCAACAGCCAGTACCAGCCAAAGCCTGAAAGCGCTGTTCATGCCTTTTGTCACGCGCTACCGCACACATGGCACCAGATGGGCGTCATCTTGTCGGCGGCAAGCGCGCTCGACTGGTTTTCGCGTATTGCCGGCACAAGCCCGCATGCGCTCGATCAGGAGCTGGGCAACACACTCAAGGCACCCGGCGGTGTTACCTTCCTGCCTTATCTTTCGGGCGAGCGTACGCCCTATAATGATGCGAAAATACGGGGAGCCTTTACCGGCCTTGAACATGAAACCGACCGTCAGGCCATGACACAGGCCGTGCTGGAAGGCGTGGCATTTGCCATTCGTGACAGTCTCGCCGCCCTGCAATCGGCAGGCACCGAAATTCAATCGCTCATCGCAATCGGCGGTGGTTCGCGTTCCACCTATTGGCTGGAAGCGATTGCCACGGCACTCGACATCACGGTCGCGCTCCCAGAGGAGGGCGATTTTGGCGCGGCTTTCGGTGCCGCGCGTCTGGGGCTTATTGCAGCAAGCGGGACGGATCCTTTCGCAGTCTGCCAGCCGCCTCGCACCGCAAGAAGCTTTGAGCCGAACAAGGCCCATCGTGCGGCCTATGACGAGGCTTATCAGCGCTATCGCACACTCTATCCGGCCTTGCGCCAATAGGATTGCAACAAACAACCACGAGGGAGGAACAACATGACAACCGGCTTTTTCGGAGACATTGAAACAATCCGCTATGAAGGGCCTGACAGCGATAATCCGCTGGCATTTCGGCACTATAATCCCGATGAAATCGTGATGGGCAAACGCATGGAGGATCATCTGCGCTTTGCCGTTGCCTATTGGCATACTTTCGCATGGGAGGGCAGCGATCCTTTTGGCGGGCGCACGTTCGAGCGGCCATGGCAGGCCAGCGACATGGCGGCGGCAAAACTGAAAGCCGATGTCGCCTTTGAATTTTTCTCCCTGCTGGGTGCGCCTTTTTACTGCTTCCACGACGCTGACGTGCGTCCGGAAGGTGGGGACTTTGTTGAAAACACTAAGAATCTTAATGAACTTATTGATATATTTGAACAAAAGCAGTCAGAAACCGGCATGAAACTGCTTTGGGGCACTGCCAATCTGTTCTCGCATCGCCGCTATATGTCGGGCGCTGCAACCAACCCTGACCCCGAGGTTTTCGCTTTTGCAGCTGCAACCGTCAAAACATGTATCGACGCGACCAAGCGGCTTGGCGGGCAGAATTATGTGCTATGGGGCGGGCGTGAAGGCTATGAGACGCTTCTCAACACAGACATCTCCCGTGAACTCGACCAGATGGGACGCTTCCTCAATCTGGTGGTCGAATACAAGCACAAGATTGGTTTTGAAGGCACCATCCTGATCGAGCCGAAACCGCAGGAACCGACCAAGCATCAATATGATTACGATGTTGCGACCGTCTATGGCTTCCTCAAGCGTTACGGCCTCGAAGATGAAGTCAAACTCAATATCGAACAGGGCCACGCCATCCTTGCCGGCCATTCCTTCGAGCACGAACTCGCTTTGGCACGTACGCTTGGTGTTCTCGGCTCCATCGACATGAACCGCAACGACTACCAGTCGGGATGGGATACGGACCAGTTTCCCAACAACGTACCGGAAATGGCGCTGGCCTATTATCAGGTTCTGTTGAATGGTGGCTTTACCACGGGAGGCACCAATTTCGACTCCAAGCTGCGCCGCCAGTCGCTCGACCCGCAGGACATGCTGATCGGCCATATCGGCGGCATGGATTGTTGTGCGCGTGGTCTGAAGGCTGCTGCACGCATGGTGGAAGATGGTGCCTTATCAAAACCGCTCACTGATCGCTATGCGGGTTGGGACAGTGATTTTGGCAAAAATCTTGCCAAAACCCATTCGCTTGAATCGATCACCACGGAAGTCCAGAACAAAGGTATCAATCCGCAGCCGAAATCCGGGCGGCAAGAATATCTGGAAAATGTGGTCAATCGTTATGTATGAACAAAAAAAGGGGCGCTCTCACAAGCGCCCCTTTTCCCCTCTCCCCAAAGGTTAAAAACTGACCCAACCGCCATTTTTCTTCGATGAGCGAACACAGGCATCGATGAAGGCCACACCTTTCAATCCATCATCGACACTCGGATAAATGACTGCCTTGTCCAGCTCATGACCTTCACGATGCGCTTGAATGGCATTGGCCGCTTCGCTGTAAATCGTGGCAAAGGCTTCCAGATAGCCTTCCGGGTGTCCACTCGGTACACGGGTGACACGCGCCGCTTCCGGCCCGGCTCCAGCTCCACCGCGTGTGATCAACCGCTTTTCTTTGCCAAAAGGTGTAAACCACAGATGATTGGGATTTTCCTGCTCCCATTCAATGCCGCCTTTGGTGCCATAGACCCGAAGACGCAAGCCATTCTCATTGCCGGGCGCTACCTGACTGCACCAGAGCATCCCCTTGGCTCCACCTTCAAAGCGCAACATTACATGGGCATTGTCGTCGAGACGGCGACCTTCGACAAAACTGTCGAGATCGGCAGCAAGACTTTCAAGCGTCAACCCTGTGACGAAGGAAGCCAGATTGAAGGCATGGGTGCCAATATCACCAGTCGCACCGCCAAGCCCCGATTGTGCGGGGTCGGTACGCCAGACCGCGCCCTTGGCCCCTGTCGCCTCGACCGCTTCAGTCAGCCAATCCTGCGCATATTCGACCTGCACGACGCGCAGATCACCCAGTTCGCCCTTGGCGATCATGGCGCGCGCCTGCCGGACCATTGGATAGCCGGTATAATTATGGGTCAGCACAAACAGCGCCCCGCTTTCATCCGCAGCTATCTTGAGCTTTTTCGCATCCGCAAGCGTCGAGGTCAGCGGCTTGTCGCAAATGACGTGAATACCACGTTTCAGAAATTCTTTCGCGGCCTCGTAATGAAGATGATTAGGCGTGACGATCGACACGGCTTCAATACCGTTTTTCAACCGCGCCTCACGGATCGCCATATCCTTGAAACTAGAATAAATGCGGTCCTGCGTAAGGCCCAGCTCGCGTCCCGAGGCAAGCGCCCGTTCCGGCGAGGAGGACAGCGCACCGGCGACCAGCGCAAAACGATTATCGAGACGTGCCGCCATGCGGTGCACCCCACCGATAAAAGCCCCTGCCCCGCCGCCAACCATGCCAAGGCGAATGCGTGGGGTTGCGGTTTCGGTGGTTTTTGCTTCAATCGTCATGGCGTCCTCACTTCACATCAAGTCCCAGCATACGGCGATTGGCAGCCTCGTCCGTGCCACCGGCAGCGAAATCATCAAATGCTTTTTCTGTCACACGGATAATATGCGCTTTCACAAATTCCGCCCCCTCACGCGCGCCATCTTCGGGATGCTTCAACGCACATTCCCACTCGACAACAGCCCATCCATCGAAATCATTCGCTGCCATTTTGGAGAAAACAGCACCGAAATCGACCTGTCCATCACCAAGCGAACGGAACCGGCCAGCGCGATTGACCCAGCCCTGATAGCCGCCATAAACGCCCTGTCGCCCGGTCGGATTGAACTCCGCATCCTTGACGTGGAACATTTTGATACGGTCTTTGTAGATATCGATATTGTCGAGATAATCGAGACATTGCAGCACATAATGCGACGGATCATAGAGCATGTTGGCACGCGGATGGTTTTTGACCCGCTCCAGAAACATCTCGAATGTCACGCCATCATGCAGGTCTTCGCCGGGGTGAATTTCGTAACAAATATCAACGCCATGCTCATCGGCATGGTCGAGGATCGGCTTCCAGCGCCGCGCCAGTTCATCAAAGGATGCTTCCACCAGCCCGGCGGGCCGCTGCGGCCATGGATAGATAAAAGGCCATGCAAGCGCGCCGGAAAATGTCGCATGGGCCGTAATACCCAGATGACGCGAAGCGCTGATCGCCATCCTGACCTGCTCGACCGCCCATGCTTGCCGCGCTTGTCGGTTACCGCGTACTTGCGGCACGGCAAAGCCGTCGAATGCTTCGTCATAGGCGGGATGCACCGCAACAAGCTGGCCTTGCAGATGGGTGGAAAGCTCGGTGACTTCCACACCGTTTTCGCGGGCAATGCCTGCAAATTCATCGCAATAATCTTTGGATTCGGAGGCCTTTTTCAGATCGATCAACTGGCTGGCCCATGTCGGCACCTGTACACCGAGATAGCCTTTTTCCGCAGCCCATCTGGTAATGCCGTCCCATGTGTTGAACGGCGCTTCATCCCCGGCAAATTGTCCGAGAAAAATGCCCGGTCCTTTGATCGTTTTCATCGAAAACCCTCCATGATAACAAAATATGCGCCCGCCGTTGAGGCGGGCGCGGAAAAGCAGATCAGAACGGTGAATCCGGGAAATAGAACTGCTCGGCATTGTCCTTGGTGACCAGAGTGGCATCGAGAATATCTTCGCCACTCACCGGGATCTGGTCATAGAAATGCCCCGCCGTGATCTGCATGGCGGTCGCCACCATCGCAGGCGGATAGAGCACATCGACCGGCACCAGCTTGTCGCCATCCATGACCTTCTTGATCATATCCTTGGAGCCGGCTCCCGCGACGATATACTGGATATCCTCGCGATTTGCCTGTTTGATGGCTTCGAGCACACCGACTGCCATGTCGTCATCCTGACACCAGACCACATCGATTTTCTGATGCTTGGTCAGAAGAAATCGAGGGTGGATTCCGGTTCGGGGCAACTTGCCAAGTTTAAGGCGGCCAGAGAGGACGAATCAGCCACCCGGCCGGTAAGGCGCGTTGGAAAGTCTTTGGCATCTTCAAGATGCGTGGCCATGCATAATTCCGGGGCTCGACCTCGTATATAGTGTATGGTTGCCGTGGTGACGGCCTTTTCGCGTGTGTCGGAACCCGAGTCTCAGTGCATCGCGCGTGCACTGCGGCGAAGAGACTCGGAATTCATCGGCCGAATGGTGTCGCGGTATCACTATCGGCTCCTCCGATATCTGGTCTACTGGACATCCAGGCGTGAACAGGCCGAGGACCTCGTTCAGGAAACCTGGTTGCGTGTACTGGAACACGCGGAGCAATATAACGGCCGCATCCGTTTCGAGCCCTGGTTGTTCTCCATCGCACGAAACCTGGCGATCGATCACCTGCGAAAGCAACAGACGGCAACGCATCGGATGTGCCGAGAAGACGAAGCGGGCGTGGACCTTCCT
>JAATGD010000380.1 GCA_015654965.1 Hyphomicrobiales bacterium | reverse complement strand
GCCAGCGTCTGCGCTTCCACACCCTGAGATGCATCCACCACCAACAGCGAGCCCTCGCAGGCAGCAAGTGAACGCGAGACCTCATAGGCAAAGTCGACATGTCCCGGCGTGTCGATCAGGTTCAGCACGTAGTCCTCGCCGTTCTGCGCCTTGTAATTGAGGCGGACGGTCTGGGCCTTGATGGTGATGCCGCGCTCGCGCTCGATATCCATCGAGTCAAGCATCTGTTCCTTCATCTCGCGGATGTCCACCCCGCCGGTCAACTGAATGAGGCGGTCCGCCAGCGTCGATTTGCCATGGTCGATATGGGCGACGATCGAAAAATTGCGAATGTGATCTAATGGTGTGCTCATGCGCGCGATTTAACAGCAAGCGGACGATTTTCAAAGCGCTATTCGAGCGCAATCCAGAAAAGAACAGAGGCGAAATGCGCGAAAAGGAGTGACTTTCATCATCGTGACAACAAGTCCCCTTTGCCTTGCTGCAAAAAGGCGATAAATCACCGCTCAACAGGCATGCGCCGCGTCAGAGACAAAAGCTGTTGCGCGTGCCCCGCTTTCATGCAGGAGACAAGGATGAAGACCGAACCGAACGAAGTCCATAACAAGCCTAAACTGGTTACCGTCTTTGGTGGCTCTGGCTTTGTCGGGCGCGCGGTCGTGGCAGCCCTCACCAAGCGTGGCTATCGCGTGCGGGTGGCTGTTCGCAAGCCGGAAATCGCCTATTACATGGCCCCATTGGGCAATGTCGGGCAGATCCAGATGGTGCAGGCCAATGTCCGCAATCGCGCCTCGGTCGATCATGTCGTCAAGGGTTCCGACCATGTGGTCAACCTCGTTGGCATCCTATCCGAAAGCGGGCGCCAGCGTTTCAATACCGTGCAGGTGCTGGGCGCAAAAAACATCGCGGAAGCCACCAAAGCGGAAGGCGTTTCGCTCACGCATCTCTCCTCGCTTGCCGCCGATGTGAACTCGCCCTCGGCCTATGCCCGCACCAAGGCGGAAGGCGAAAACGCCGTACGCTCTGTGTTGCCCAATACGGTGATCCTGCGTCCGTCGATCATTTTCGGTCATGAAGACCGCTTCTTCAACCGTTTTGCCAATCTGGCCCGCATCTCACCTTTCCTGCCTGTCATCGGCGGCGGAGAGACGAAATTGCAGCCGGTCTATGTCGGCGATGTCGCAGAAGCCGTCGCACGTAGCGTCGATAGTAACCTGGCCGCAGGCACGACCTATGAACTCGGTGGTCCAGACGTGCAGCCATTCAAAAACTGGATGCAGGATATGCTCGGCGTCATCGGGCGCAAGCGCCTGATCGTCTCCATGCCATGGTGGGTGGCGCGTTTGCAGGCTTCCATCCTCGGACTTTTGCCGGGTGCGCTGATCACCACCGATCAGGTCAAGCTTTTGAAAGCGGATAATGTCGTCTCTGCCGAGGCCTCAAAAGATGGCCGCACACTCGAAGGCATGGGTATTACCCCGGAAGCGGTGGATGCGGTCCTGCCCGCTTATCTCTGGCGCTATCGCGTCGCCGGTCAATATACCAAGACCGGATTTGCATGATCAAAAGGGGCCGAGAGGCCCCTTTTTACTTTTCACCCCCACACAAGCAAGGCCGAAAGGCCGAGCGCACCGACGATCAGCCGCCACCACGCAAACAGCTTGAAGCCGTGGCGCGAGACATAATCGAGCAGATAACGCACGACGAAGACGCCGGAAATAAAGGCCATCACGAATCCGACCCCGATCAGCGCACCGTCATTGAGCGACAGGATGTTGCGGCTTTTATAAAGGTCATAGGAAAAGGCACCGACCATGGTCGGCATGGCGAGGAAAAACGAAAACTCCGCAGCCGAACGCTTGTCAGCGCCCATCAACAATGCGCCGACAATGGTGGAGCCGGAACGTGATACGCCGGGGATCATGGCAAGGCACTGGGCAAAGCCAATGGCAAGGCACATGGGAAGCGGATAATCCATCACTTCGCGATAGCGTGGTTTGAGGTCAAGCTGGTCAACCCATAACAGGATGAACCCGCCAATGATCAGCATGATACAGACAAGCATCGGCGTCTCGAACAGCACGCTCTTGATAAAGCCATGCGCCAATGCGCCAATGATGGCGGCGGGCAAAAAGGCCACCAGAATGCCAAGCACAAAACGCCGTGTGCGCGTATCACGCGGAAAATCGGTCAGAAGCTTGAGCAATTTGGCGGCATAGACGGTGAGGATCGCCAGAATTGCGCCAAGCTGAATAAGCACCTCAAACGTCTTTCCGGTCGATTCAAACCCCAGAAAATGGCCAATCAGCAAAAGATGCCCCGTTGAGGAAACGGGAATGAACTCTGTCAAACCTTCGATAAGACCCAGAAAAGCGGCTTCCAGAAGATTATAAATATCCATAAAGTCAGGGCCTTCAACGATATGCAGGGTAAGAACAGCATTTGTTGACGAAGTGTTAAGCATGAAAGCGTGAAAAATCACCACGTCCAGCGATTGCTTGTCTCACGCAGGCATAGCCCCTATAAGCTAAATATTCCGTTGCGATGGCGCGAATCGCCTGAAAACAGGGATAACCTGCCGCAGGTGCAAATACCAGCAACGGGCATTTTGGTTCACCATATATAGTTTGTCAGTCAAGAGTAGCGCGTCGATTATGCTAACGCTTTTTCATCATCCCATGTCCACAGGCTCACGCTATGTGCGGCTTATCCTCGGCGAATATGCCGTGGAGGCGGAATTGATCGAAGAACGGCCATGGTCGCGACGCAAGGAATTTCTGGCGCTCAATCCGGCGGCGACCTTGCCGGTTCTGCTGGCCGAACGTGACCTGCCGGTGGTTGGCGCCACCGTCATTGCCGAATATCTCGATGAGACGCGCGGCGCATTGAAACGCAGCCGCCGCCTGCTGCCGGAAAGCCCGATGGAACGCGCCGAAGTGCGTCGTCTCGTCGACTGGTTCCTGATCAAGTTCGAGAATGAAGTCACGCGCCATCTGGCGCGTGAGCGTGTGTTCAAGCTGCAAATGGCAGCCGAAATGGGCGGCAGCTCGCCCGATTCGACCGCCATACGCGCCGCGCGCACCAATATCCGCCAGCATATGAAATATATCGACTGGCTGGCTGCAACCCGCGACTGGCTTGGCGGCGCGCATCCAAGCTATGCCGACATGGCGGCGGCGGCGGCCATTTCCGTGCTGGATTATCTTGGCGAAATCGACTGGGGCGAGATGAAAGCCGCCCGCGACTGGTATGCGCGCATGAAGTCGCGTCCGGCCTTCCGACCGCTTCTCAACGACCGTGTGCGGGGCCTGGCCCCGGTGGCCCATTATGGCGACCTCGATTTCTAAACCCGAAAAGGTTGCGGACAATCATGCCGCAGCTTTGCGGGGAAAGAGTGCGCCTGATAAGATCGAGCGGCTCAAACGCTTCCTGATCGAAGAAGCCACGGCTGCGGGGTTCGATGCGGTTGCCTTCACCACGCCCGACGCCATTCCGCAAGCACCAGCCCGGCTTCGCCAATATATTGCCGACGGCGACCACGCCGACATGGCTTGGATGGAAGAAACCGAAGAGCGTCGTGCCAATCCGAGTGTGCTCTGGCCGGAAGTCCGCTCCATCATGATGCTGGCCATGAATTACGGCCCCGATCACAATCCGCTTTCTGTTCTCGACCAGAAAGACCGCGCCGCCATCTCGGTCTATGCGCAGAACCGCGATTATCATGACATCATCAAGGGCAAGCTCAAACATGTGGCAAGCCGCTTCGCGGCACGCGCCGGACAGGATGTGAAGGTCTTTGTCGATACGGCCCCGGTGATGGAAAAGCCGCTGGCGGAAGCCGCCGGTCTTGGCTGGCAGGGCAAGCACACCAATCTTGTGAGCCGCGAACACGGCTCATGGCTGTTTCTCGGCTCGATTTTCACGACCGCCGAAATTCCACCCGACACACCCGACCGCGATCATTGCGGATCGTGTCGCGCCTGCCTCGACGCCTGCCCGACTAATGCATTCCCCGCCCCCTATCGCATCGATGCGGGGCGCTGCGTTTCCTATCTCACCATCGAGAACAAGGGACCGATCCCGCTCGAATTTCGCAAATCGCTGGGCAATCGCATCTATGGTTGCGACGATTGCCTTTCGGTCTGCCCATGGAACAAGTTTGCGCAAGTGGCGAGCGAAATAAAACTCAAAGCCCGCGACGATCTGAAAGCGCCTCGCCTCGCCGATCTGCTGACCCTTGATGATGCGGTTTTTCGTACACTGTTTTCCGGCTCTCCCATCAAAAGAATCGGACGCGACCGTTTTATCCGCAATGTGCTGATCGCCACCGGTAATTCCGGCGATAAGACGCTGTTGCCCAAAGTGGAAACATTGCTGGAAGACAAGGCTCCTGTTGTAAGGGGAGCCGCGATATGGGCGCTTCGGCAACTGGCCGATGAGGATCAGGTGGCGCGGCTGCAAAAACGTCTGGCCTTGATGGAACGAGATGCTACGGTGCGCGCTGAATGGAGCATGGAGAAGGGTTGATATGCGTATATTCCTGTTCGGGGCCGGATATTCCGCAAAAGCTTTCGCACGACTGATGACTGGTGATGTGGAAAGCATCACTGGCACCACGCGCAACGAGCAGAATTTTCCATCCCTTGAGCAATCCGGCATCGCACCTCTGTTTTTCAACGAAGAAGCCGCCTCGCCCGACCTTCTCGACCGGCTCGTCAAATCCACTCATGTCGTGATTTCGATTTCTCCCGGTGCCGATGGCGATCCGGCGCTTGGCCTTGTTGAGCAAGCCATGCAACGCCCCGACAACACCATTCGCTGGATCGGCTATCTGTCGACCGTTGGCGTTTATGGCGACCATCAAGGCGCATGGGTCGATGAAACCACGCCTTGCAATCCCACCTCGCGCCGCAGCCTTGAACGTCTGGCAGCCGAGCAGGCATGGGCATTGCTCGGTGAAACCTATGGCACGCCGCTCGCCATCCTGCGACTTTCGGGCATTTATGGTCCGGCCCGCAATGCCTTCGTCAATCTGGAGCGTGGGACGGCGCGACGCATCATCAAGCCCGAACAGGTTTTTAACCGCATCCATGTCGAGGATATTGCCGGTGCCTTGCGTTTTCTTGCGGGTACGACGACGGGCGGAATTTTCAACGTGACCGATAATGAACCGGCACCGCCACAGGATGTGGTCAGCTTCGCAGCCCAAATCATGGGCGTCATGCCACCACCGGAAATAGCCTTTGATGATGCGGACATGTCACCAATGGCGCGCTCTTTTTATGGCGAGAACAAACGCGTCTCCAACCGCCTCATCAAGGCGCTTGGTTATAACTTCACCTATCCTGATTACCGAACGGCTTTCACCGCCATGTGGCGTGAGGACAACTGGCGGTGATTGCCGTATGAAAGATTGCACAGCATAATTCCAGCATTCTGCCCGAATGATTCGGGCGTGCCTGTTTCGGGGAATTGCCCATGGCTTCT